>JAPOQB010000689.1 GCA_026710965.1 Deltaproteobacteria bacterium
GCGCTCGTCAGCGAAGGGCATATCCGCAATCTCCGTGTGGGGGCCGCCGCGGGCTTGGCGGCAAGGTATCTCGCGAGGCCGGGCGCCGCCACCGTGGGCGTGCTGGGCACCGGTTTCATGGCAGGCGCGCACGTGGACGCGATGCTGAATGCCGTCGAAGGGGTCCGGTCGATTCGAGTCTTCAGCCCCAACCCGGAGCATCGACAGCGTTTTGCCGAGGATCCTCGGTGGGAGACTTGTCCGGACGTGGCGGCCGTCGACAGTGCCGAGGATGCCGTGCAGGGCAGCGACATCGTCGTCATCGCGACCAATGCCCTGACACCGGTAATCCAGACCACATGGCTGGAGCCCGGGATGTACGTCTGCACTGTACGGCACTGCGAGCTCGCGCCGGAGACGTTCGGCCGCTTCGACGTTCTCGCGGTCAACTCCAAGGAGAATTTGCGGCCGACGGCCTTTGTCGCCCAGAACGCCAAGGGGCCGCTGCCGCAGCAAGTCCTGCTGGATATCGATACAGGGTATCCTCCCGGCAATGCGACGGAGATCGACTGGGCCGAGCTTCCCGACGTGCCGGACCTGCTGCTCGGACGCCACCCGGGACGGACGGACCCGGATCAGATCACCTGCTTCAACAACAGCGTCGGCTTCGGGCTCCAGTTCGCCGCGCTGGCGGGGAAGGTCTACGAGGCGGCCGTGAGCCGGGGAGTCGGACGAGAGATACCCGAAGACCTGTTTCCGGACCTGTTCTAGCGCTCTCCCGAGACCGGCCACCCGACGGCGGTACCAGCGGGTCGCGATGCGCTCGGTCCAAGGCCGCGGACCCGCCTTCTGCTTCTCGATTGACAACGCCGGACCGTTCGGAGATGAGAACTATTATGATACTCGCCATCGACAACGCCGAATCCCAGCAACTCCTCGACATGGACATGAGCCTGTCCGCCCTCGAGGAAGCCTACAAGGACCTCGGGACGGGAGCCGCCATCACCAGCCCGCGAATCGACCTCCTCACACCCGATTCCTACGTGGACGAGGACGGCAACACGTTGCCGGGCGCCCACAGCCTGAAAACCATGTCGGCCTCCACCCAGAAGTACGCGGCCATCCGCTTCCTCACCGACAAGCTCTTCTGGCACGAACGCGGGGGCAACTTCCGCCGCGACCGGACGCCGGGGACCCAACGGGCCCACAGCGTGACCCGGGGGTTGCTCTTCCTCTTCAGCCTGGAAACCGGTGACCTGCTCGCCCTCATCAGCGAAGGACACATACGCAATCTGCGCGTGGGAGCCGCCGCGGGTCTCGCGGCGAGATACCTGGCAAAGCCCGACGCCTCCAGCGTTGCCGTGCTGGGCACCGGCTTCATGGCCGGCGCGCACCTGGACGCCATGCTGAACGCGGTCGAAGGGGTCAAGTCGGTTCGAGTGTTCAGCCCCAACCCCGAGCATCGGGAGCGTTTCGTCGAGGATCCTCGCTGGGAGCGGTGCCCGGACGTGGCCGCCGCCGGCAGCGCGGAGGAAGCCGTGCGCGGCAGCGAAATCGTCATCATCGCCACCAACGCCCTCACGCCGGTGATTCGGACCGGCTGGCTGGAGCCCGGGCAATACGTCTGCTCGGTGCGACACTGCGAGATCGCACCGGAGACCTTCGGCCGTTTCGATGTCCTCGCGGTCAATTCCAGGGACAACCTGGGACCGACGACCTTCGTCGCCAAGAACGCGCACGGACCGCTCCCGAAACAGGTCCTGCTGGATATCGAGAAGGGCTATCCTCCCGGCGACGCCGTGGAGATCGACTGGGCCCATACCCCCGATCTCCCGGACCTGCTGCTGGGACGCCATCCGGGCCGGGCGAATGCCGAACAGATCACCTGCTTCAACAACAGCGTGGGGTTCGGGCTCCAGTTCGCCGCCCTGGCGGGGAAGGTCTACGAAGCGGCCGTGCGGCAGGGAGTCGGACGGCAGGTTCCCGACGACGTGTTCCCGGATCTGTTCTAGCGGTTCCCGGCGGCGGCGTGTCGGGTTACGCCCTTCGGCGAATCCGACCAACGGGGAACCACGTGGAGGCCGCGTTCGCCGAAGGCCTCTCCGTTCATGCCTCGATGCCCGGCGGCGGCACCACCGGCGTCGCGATGGGCTCGGTCCACAGGCGCGGCCCTTCTCTCCCTTTCTCTATCAGGATCCACTTGAGCCA
>JAPOQB010000275.1 GCA_026710965.1 Deltaproteobacteria bacterium
GATGGCGATCTCGATCATGTCCTGGGAGCGGTGCACGAAGTCGGGATACGCGTGGATGTGGCAGTCGATGGCGTTCTCCAACAAGTCGTCCTCGATGCCCGGATAGATCTTGAGCATCTCGGGGTTGTCCTTGAGCATCTGATAGAAGTAGTCCTTGGCATTGAGCTGACGGACGCGTTCCACGGTGAGGGTCCGGCCTACCAGGATGCCGGCGGCCTCCGCGTCTGCTGCGAAATCACACATTGTTTCTCCTCGCTTTCCGATTGCGTATGGGTATGGTTGTCGCCGTGTCTTGCCGGCGAATCAGCCGGCGGCGTCCTTGCCCCAGGCGGTGATGAACCGCCCGGCATCCTCGGCGGCGGGCTCGCTCACCGGGACGTACGGCACCACCATGCGCGTCACCCCCGCCTCCACGTAGGGCGCCAGCCGGTCCTTGATCTCCGCCACCGACGTGGCCGGGATCACCGGCAGCCGGTCCATGTAGTCATCGGTGAGGGCGCCCATGGCGGCCTTGAATCCGCCGTTCCGGAACGCCTCCTGAATCGCGTCGACCTCCGCGACGAAGCCCTGCTCCCGCAGCATGTCGCTGTAGTGGTCGGCGATGTTGTAGAACGTCAGCGCCTGCCGGAGCTTGGAGCGGGCCACCTCGCGATCCGCATTGAGGGACACGCGCACCTTGCCGATGACGTCGACCGGGCCTCGTCCGACGGCCTGGGCGGCCGCCTGAGTCCGGTCCGCGATCTCGCGGATCTTCTCGGGCGTCGCCATGTTGATGAAGACCCCGTCCGATATCCTTCCCGCCAGTCGTGTCATCTGCGGCCCCAGGCCGGCCAGGTAGACGGGCATCCGCGGATACCGCGGCTTCCACGAGAGCTGGAAGCGCTTGCCGGTCCGGTAGATCTCCCCCTCGTACTCGACGCGCTCCCCCGCCACGACCTGGCGCACGATCTCCATGTACTCCCGGGCGCGCCGCAACGGACGGTCGAAGACGCCGCCATGCCATCCCGCGATGGCCGTGTTGGCCACCCCCAGGCCCAGCAGCACGCGCCCTCCGGACAGGTCCTGGAGCGTCGCCGCCTGCAACCCCAGAGTCACCGGGCTGCGGCCGTAGATATGGTAGATGGCCGTGCCCAGCTTGATGGTGCTGGTGCGGCTGGCCGCCGCCGAGATCAGCACCATGGGGTCGGTGCTGTTGGACTCGCCCTTCCAGAACGCGCCGAACCCAGCCTGCTCCGCCCGCTCCACCAGGCCCACCACGTCGGCCGCCGGGTAATGCGCCGCGGAATTGATTTCGATATCGTAGATCACACCCCTCCTCGCTTCATTTGTTTATAACGGCGCCCTTCGACTTCGCTGCGCTAAGCCTGTCCTGAGCTTGTCGAAGGGCTCAGGACGAACGGTTTTGGAACTCTGCCTCCGTTCGTCCTGGCGTTGTGATGTGAAATCGCAGGATGCCATAACGGTTTCGGAACCCCGCCTCCGTTCGCAAACCCTACCTCCGTTCGTCCTGAGCGTAGCGTAGCGAAGTCGAAGGACGCCATCCTTGTCACGTTGCCCGGTTCCTACGCCGACGCCTGCCGGGCAGTCATGAAATTGATCATCTTCATGCTCATGACCACTTCGCCGTCCTGGTTCAGCGTTTCGAGGAACGAGTTGACGATGCCGCGGTCAGGCTTGGAGCTGGATCGCCGGGTCTCCAGGACCGTGACCCGGACCGTCAACTCGTCACCCGGCCGCACCGGCCTGGTCCAGCGGAGCTCGTCCACGCCCGGCGAGCCGAGATTCGCCACCGCCGAGAGGTAGTTGTCGGAGTACACCCTCATCATGGCCGCGGCGGTGTGCCAGCCGCTGGCGATGAGACCCTTGTAAATAGTCTTCTTGGCAAGCTCCGCATCGACGTGGTACGGCTGCGGCACGAAACGCTTGCCGAAATCGATGATCTCGGCCTCGTCGAGACTCACCGGGCCGAACTCGTGCACCGAACCAGCCACGTAATCCTCGAAGTATCTCTCCTCTCTGGGAACGCTGAATCCGGACTCTTTCATCGCGTTTACGAGTACAATGAACGGGGGTCCGCTGCAACTTCCGGGCAGGCCGGCCCTCGTCCAACGCTCCGTGATTGCCGCGACGACGCAGGGTTCCGTGCGCTTACTTCCGGACGTCGGGCTTCGCGGGAGGCGTGGTCCAGAACATCAGCACCGTGGAGATGAAGGCGGAGCCGGCGAAGAGCATCAGGGCGACTGTGTAGCTGTGGGTCAGATCATGCAAGATGCCCGCGCCGAAGGAGCCCAAGACGCTGCCGGCGGTGACGAACAGGCGGCTGTACCCCTGGATGCTGGCGAAGTGGCGGATGCCGAAGTAGTCCGCGCGGATGGGCTCCTGGAGCGAGGCCAATCCGCCGTAACACAGGGAATACACCCCCAGCGCCGACATGAACCAGGCGGAGGAATCGGTAATGCCCATGGTCAGAACCGAGGCGGTGAGGGCGCCGAGCAGGCCGATCATGAGCTTGCGCTTTTCGATGAAGTCTCCCATCCAGCCGAAGGCCAGACGCGACGGGACGCCGATGAAGGCGGAGGCGCCCAGCAGCCCGGCGGCCACCTCCTGCCTCCAGCCCCGGTCCACCAGGAGGATCACGAGGTGGACCGAGATGCCCTCCGTGACCATTTGCCGCAGACCCATGACCGCGGCGAGAAGCCAGAACGAACGGGTGCGGAGCGTCTGCTTGAGCGTCAGCGAGACCTCGGGCGGCGGGGCTTTGGCAGCAGCGCCGCCGCCAGCCGTGTTCGCCGCGGGTCCCGCCAGGCCGACGCCCCGTTCGTAGGCGTTTCCGATGGCCCGGGCCAGGGGAAAGCCCATGACAACGATGATCACCGCCGACGCCACGGACGCCGCCCGCCAGCCCCACCACACGATCATGAAACCCACTACAGGCACCAGCAGTCCGGACAAACCGGGGCCCGTGCGAAAGATGCCGAAGGCGAGGCTCCGGCGGGCGCGGAACAGCGTGGCCACGACCACGCTGACGGGAATATAGAACCCGACGCTGGAACCCAGCACGATGCCCACGACGATGGTCACGTAGAGCATCGGCAGGGTATTCACCAGGCTCATGCCGAGGAAGCCCAGGGCGCAAATCACGATGCCGAGGTACATGACCCGCTTGGGACCCAGGCGGTTGGTCATGTAACCCTCGGCCGGCCCCAGCAGGCCGGATTCCACCCGGGCCATGGCGAAGGCGCCCGAGATGGCGCCGCGGCTCCAGCCGAACTCGCGCTCGAAGGAGGGGAAATAGGCGCTCAGGCCGAAGTAGGCCAGGCCGGTGCTGACGCCGTGGGCGAAGGCGGCGGCGAACACGATCCACCAGGTGGACATGAAGCTGGTGCGCTGCCTGAAGGTCGGCTTCACGAAACCACGGGTCCTTTTGCCGTGCGCGCGTTATTGCTGATGAAAATTCCGTTCGCCCTGAGCGTAGCGAAGCGAAGTCGAAGGGCGCCGACCCATGTCGTACGGGAATTTTCCAATATCCTGCTAGTCACGAGGCAGGACACTGTCCAGACCCTGGCGGGCGCTTCGACCGGCCGGCGCGCCCGACCCGGACATCCTCGACTGGACTTTCTCGGCCGTGATGGGCAGCGAATGGATGCGCGCGCCGGTGGCGTCGGCGACGGCATTGGCCACCGCCGCGGCGAACGGGATGATGGGGGTCTCGCCGATGCTCATGCTGTTGTAGGGGCCGCTGCCGGTGTCGGACTGGATCAGGGCGGTGCGCAACTCGGGCAGGTCCCGGATGGTGGGAATCTTGTAGTCGCCGAGGTTGACCGTGGTGACCTTGCCGTCGTCGAACTGCACGTCCTCCATGAGCGCGTAGCCCACCCCCATGACGATGGCGCCGTCGATCTGGCCCTGGTGCATCAGCGGGTTGATGATGGTGCCGGTGTTGAGCGCCGCGGTGACCTTGCGAAGCTCCACCTGGCCGGTTTCCGGATCCACCTCCACCTCGGCCACCTCGGCGCACATGGAAGCTTCCGGGCCCATGGTGGTGTCGTTGTAGTGGCCTTCGCCCTTGATGGCCGACCCCTTGGCGCCGGCCAGTTCGGCGAAGGTCATGCGCCGCTCGGCGTCGAGCTGGGTCACGCCGCCGTCGGCGACCGCGACCTTGTCGACCTCCGTGCCCATGGCCTCGGCCGCGATTTGCAGCAGCTCCTCCTTCAGCGCCGTCACCGCGCGGTAGGCGGCGTTGCCGTAGATCCGCGTGCCGCGGCTGCCGCCCAGGCCCTGATCCTTCTCCACCCGGGTGGAGTCCAGGGTCTCGAGGTTGACGGACTCCAGCGGCACCTGAAGCTCCTGCGCCACGAGCTGCCGGAGCACGGTGTAGGTGCCGCTGCCCTGGTCCATGGCCGCGCACGAGACCGTGACGGAGCCGTCGGTGTCGATGGTCACGAAGGCGTAACACTCGCCGCCCAGGGGCAGCCACTGGGCCACGGCCACGCCGCGCCCGGTGCGGGGGCCCTTGGGAGTGCGGTAGCCCGATTCGGCGATGGCCTTGTCCAGGGTCTCCTCGGCCTTGATGTGGTGCAGGACGTGGCCGGTGGGCGACTCGTCGCCGTCGTGCATCAGGTTAACCTTCCTGAACTCCACCGGATCCATGCCCAGTTCCTTCGCCACCGCGTCCATCTGGCTCTCGGTGGCGAAGAAGCCCTGCGGGTCGCCCGGCGCCCGCATGTGCCCGCACGGGATCTTGTTGGTGTACACCACCCGCTCCTCACTCAGATGGTGCGGCATGTTGTACGCGCCCCCCGCCTCCTGGGCGCCGAAGAGAAAGCCGATGGGCTTGAAGGCGCCGTAGGCGCCGCTGTCGAAGATGAAGTCGAGATGGTGCGCCATGATGCGGCCGTCGCGCTTGACCCCGGTGCGCACCTTGATGGTGCAGGCGTGGCGCGGGTTTCCAGCCATGAGCTCTTCGTCGTAGTCCATCACCATCTTCACCGGGCACCCACCCTTGCGCGACAACGCGTAGGCCACGGCCACGTCCATGAAGTCGCCCTTGCCGCCGAAATCGCCCCCGATGTAGCAGGGATGGACCATCAGGCTCTCGAACGGCAGCTGGAGGGCCTTGGCGATCTGCTGCCGCAACGCGAACGGGGTCTTGCTGCAGGACCAGATCTCCGCGGTGCCCGATGGCTCTACGCTCACCACGCAGGAGTGGGGCTCGATGTAGCCCTGGTGAACGGGCTGCGTGTTGAAGGTGTTCTCCACGATGACGTCGGACTCGGCGAACCCCTGCTCGATGTCCCCCTTTCCCCAGGTAAGGTACACGAA
>JAPOQB010000656.1 GCA_026710965.1 Deltaproteobacteria bacterium
ACGCTCGTCACGAGCATCGCGAACACGGCGAACGCCACCCCCGACCCCAGCAGCATGGCCAGGGTCATGCTGTCCAGCCATGTGATGAACTGTCCCATGGCCACCGGGGTGGTCTGGGCCGCCACGTAGTGCATGGACATGATGAGGCCGCTGGCCTCGCCTACCCGGCCTTTGGCGGTGGTGTCCTGGGCCAGCGCCACCACCAGCGAGGGCACCGGCGACTTGCACAGGCCCAGGAGACAGATGCCCGCGGCCAGGGCCAACGGATGAACAAGCCAACCGTAGACGGCCAACACCACCAACACGCCCGGAAACGCGCCCATCAGAATGATGCGTTTTCGTCCCAGGCGGTCGGACAGCATCCCCAGCACCATGGCCCCGATGATGGGGGTGGCGCCCCAGGCTGCCATGACCATGCCGGCCTCGTCGAGCGTCAGTTTCACGGTTTCGCGGAGAAACGTCGGGGTCCAGGAGGAGGTGATCCAGAACACCGAGCCGCCGAAGAACTGCGCCGCCGCCAGGATGATCATGTTGCGGTTCATCAACCGCGGCTTGCGGGTCCCCGGGGCGCGAGGGGGGGCTGGCGCCCGGGCCGGTTCCCGGATGCGCAGCCACTGGATCAATGCAATGCTGGCGGCGATACACCCCACGGTGACGGTGGCCCCGCGCCAGCCGACACGCTGGATGATGGCGGCGGCCACGATGGGGCCGCTGACGCTCCCCAAGCCGTAAGTGGCGGAGAGCATGCCCATTCCCAGCCCCCGCCGCAAGGGCAGGAGGTCGGACACCAGGGACAGGACCGATGCGGTGAGGCCGCCGTATCCAACACCGGCCAGGGCCAACAGGACGACCGCGGCACCGTAGCTGTGGACCGTCGATACGAGCCCGAATCCGGCGCCCAGGCAGAGGCCCCCGGCAACCAGCACGCTACGCCGGCCCAGAGTGTCCGAGAGCCGCCCGGCCGACCAGCTCGCGAAGGCCGCGGCTACGAAGATAGGGGGAAAGAGGGCGCCCCACCACTCCTTGGGAAGACCCAGGCCTGTGCCGATTTCCGGCAGGCCGATGCCCAGAACCGCCACCACCATGGCCGGTCCCACGGCGGACAGGGACGCAACGGCTACGGACCCCCAGTCGGTTCGCGCAGACTCGGGAGTCGCAACCGGCACGGGTCAGAAGTTCCGGGATGACGTAGTTGCGGGCCCCGCGGGGGGCGGGGCCGCGCGTTGGGTGAAAGTGGCCAAGCTAGGCGCCGACGGCGATCTCGTTGATGCACGGCAGCCCGCTGGCTATCGTGCGGCAGCCCGTTTCCTCGACGATCATGATCTCGCCTTCGGAAGTGGCGGCGATGATGCCGGGGCCGTCGGGGTCGGGCACGGTGTCCATGATGCCGCCCGGAAGGTCTTCGGCCAGGGTCCTCCAATCGGTGGCCCCGTGCTCGCTCCGCAGGATGGCCGCGCTCGCCCGCACCTTGCGCACCCAGGTGTTGGGCCGGCCCAGCGTGACTCCGAGATACAGGCTGCCGTCATCCGTCTCGGTGACGGTGGTGCCGTAGGTGCGGACGTCGGACGGAGTGATTTCCTCCCAGTGGGCGGCCCGGTCGCGGCTCCGGAAGACCCCTTCGCCGCAGGCGGCCACCACCATCTCGGGCTCATGTTTGCAGTGGTGCAGTTGATGGATGTCGCGGTCCCACAAGCCTTCGTTGGCCGTGCTCCAGTCCTCGCCGTTGTCGTCGCTCACGAGCAGTCCGCCCACCTCGATGCCGGCGTAGAGCCGCGAGGGCGAGGCGGGATCGCCGGTGAGATAGCGGGTGCGGGGCGCCTGGGCCGGGTTCGGCGGAAAGACCCCGCAGGAGCCGCCCTCGCGCACGCCCGGGAGCTCCTGCCACCCTTTTCCGGGGGCGCCGTGGAAGAGCGCCGCCGGCCGGGTGCCGACGAACAGGGAGCCCGGCAGGGCCCACAGCGAGAAGATGTCGAGATGCGGCACGTTGGGGGTGGACCGCGTCCAGCTCTCGCCGCCGTCATGGGTGTAGAAAAGCCCCGAATGCTCGGTGCCCCCGTACACGGTCCGCGGGTCCTCCGGATCGACCGCGATGCAGCTCAGGTTCCAAAAGGTCAGGTCGCGTTCCACCTGGTCCCAGGTATCGCCGTTCTTCTCGAAACGGTACCACCCGGAATGGGTCATGACGTGAAGTGCCTTCGTGTGACCGTTCGTATCGCTCATGGCGCTATCCTCCCGCGGTTGGCGTAAGATCTGGATGGGTGCGTGCGTAGGCGAATTGCTTGCCGACCTCTATCAGTCTTGCCGCCGGAGTGTCAAGCCGGCTTCGGGCCCTTACGCGTCGGCCAGGAGCGGGCTCAGGGTGCGGAAGAACTCGCCGATCTCTCCCTCGTAGCTGTAGTCGGCCAGGGACTCGATGGGGGTGGCTTCGCGGTTGACGATGGCCAGGAGGGCGCCGGCCTGTTTGGCGATGATCGGGAACGACGCGGCGGGCTGAACCACCAGTGACGAGCCCACCACGATGAAGATCTCGGCCGCTTCGCTCCAGACCTGGGCCTGCTGCATGGCCGCCTGGGGCATGGGCTGGCCGAAGGAGATGGTGCCGGACTTGAGCAGGCCGTCGCACGCGTCGCAGCGCGGCGAGGTGAATTCCTCGCCCAGGCTTTCCAGGATCTCGTCCGGATCGAAGTCCTTGCCGCAGCTCAGGCACACCACCGTGCGGTCCGAGCCGTGCAGCTCCACGATCTTGCCGTCCGACACGCCGCCCCGGCTGTGCAGGCCGTCGATGTTCTGGGTGATGAGTCCCAGCAGCTTGCCGCGCTTCTCGAAGTCGCTGATGGAGGTATGGCCGATGTTGGGCTTCACTTCCTTGTAGAGCTGGTGGCTCTCCCTTTTGCGCTGCCACGCCCGGACCCGGGCCTCCTCGCTGCTGATGAAGTCGTCGAAGTACACGGGCTTCATGCGGGTCCACTTGCCGCCGGGGCTTCTGAAGTCCGGGATGCCCGATTCGGTGCTGATGCCCGCCCCGGTGAAGAAGACGATGTCGGTGGCGCGCCGAAGGCTGGCGGCGAAGTCGTCGAGGTTCATGGCGTGCAAGTCTCTCGAATGTCCCCTGAGATGTCAAACCGGATCGGGCCTCGGACAGGCTTCCGTTGACTCGGTCCACCCGGGGCGATATGCCAACCATGGCGCGGGCTTGCCGGTCCCGCGTCGCGCACGCAACGCGGGCGGGCTTTGAACCCGCCCCTACAACAGACGACCGAGGTAACCCATGGCTACAGAAACGATCGGAGTCCCGACCCCCCGGGCCGAGGGCGTGGGCAAGGTGACGGGCGAGGCAGTGTACGCGGTGGACGTGACCCTTCCGGACATGGCGTGGGGCAAGGTGCTGCGGAGCCCCATATCCTACGGAAGGATCAAGCGCATCGACACGAGCCGGGCGGAGCAGGCGCCCGGGGTCCGGGCCGTCATCACGGGGGCCGACGTGGCCGGGCTCAAGATCGGCCGGCGGCTGTGCGACATGTCCATCCTGGCGGAGGACGTGGTCCGCTTCGTGGGCGAGAAGGTGGCGGCGGTGGCGGCCGACAGCGAGGAGGCGGCGGAACGGGCGGCGGAGCTCATCGAAGTGGAATACGAGGATCTGGAGCCGGTGCTGGACCCGCTGGAGGCGGTCAAGCCTTCGGCGCCGCTGATCCATCCCGATGTGATGAACTACGAGGGGCTCATGGCCCCGCTGGAATCACCCACCAACACCTTCGTGTACCTTACCTGGGGCAAGGGGGACATCGAGCAGGGGTTCGCCGAGTCCGACGTCATCGTGGAGAACACCTTCAACACGCAGCCCGTTCACCAGGGTTACATCGAGCCCCACTCCTGCGTGGTGAACGTGGATCCATCCGGCACGGCCGAGATCTGGTCCTGCAGCAAGACCCCGTTCGCGCTGCGGCAGCAGATCGCCAAGGCCCTCCAGGTGCCGTTCGAGAGCCTGATGGTCCATCCCTGCTACATCGGGGGCGATTTCGGCGGCAAGGGCGACTTCATGGACGTGGCCGTAGCCTACGCGTTGTCGCGCAAGGGCGGGTGCCCGGTGAAGATGGTGATGGACTACGACGAAGAGCTCATGGCCGGGAACCCGCGGCACGCCTGCACCATCAAGGTGCGCACCGGGGTCAAGCGCGACGGCCGCATCATGGCGCACCATCTCGATTTCATCTTCGACAGCGGCGCCTACGGCGCCTTCAAGCCCATCGGCTTTCTCTTCGGCGCCCAGGAGGCGGGGGGCGCGTACAACATGCCGCACCATCTGAGTGAGGAGCGGGTGGTGTA
>JAPOQB010000907.1 GCA_026710965.1 Deltaproteobacteria bacterium
CGGGTGAACGCGGTGGCGCCGGGGATCATCGACACCCCCCGCCCGGGAGGCACGAGCCTCGCGCGCATGGAGCCGGAGGGACTCGAGAACATTGCGTTGGGACGGCACGGGAAACCCGACGAGGTGGCCGGCTGTGCGCTGTTCCTGGCATCCGATGCGGCGTCGTTCGTCAACGCATCGGTGTTGGATGTGAACGGCGGCGAATAGCCGCTCAGGGACTCTTGGTGGCACTCGGCGCGACCGGTGTGGAAGCCTGCCGCGGCGTGGTCAACTCGATGAAGTCGGCAAGAATATTCGCGGCCTCGTCGAGTATCGGGTCGTCCTCGGATGACGCGGCCGCGGCTCTTTTCACGTTGTAAGCCTCGAGCTCGGCGAAGCTGGCAAAGGGCTTGTCACCCTTGGCAACACGCCGGGTGTTCTCGCTTTCCAGCTCACGGCGCTCGTCGCTCTTCTTCCTTGCCCTTCGGGTCTTCTCGCTCAGGGAAATGCTGGTTTCCGCCCGTTCCTTCTCAAGGCGCGCGATTCGCGCCATGAGGTGGGCGAAGTCGGGGTCGGCGTTCACGCGCTGCCGGTGCCTTGCGGCCACCGCTTGAAGGTACGGCGCGGTATCTCCCGCCCGGGAATAGCCGGTCTTGTCGATGGAGTCCCACGCCAGTGCATTGTCCAGGGAGCTCTCGCCCACTTCGGTCTTGTCGATGACGCCCGGAAACTCGATGTCGGGGATCACGCCACGATGCTGGGTGCTCGCGCCGGAGATCCGGTAGAACTTGGCCTGGGTCAGCTTCAGGTGCCCCTTGCGAACCGGAATCAGGGTCTGCACCGTCCCTTTGCCGAAAGTCTGTCCACCCAGCACCAGCCCCCTGCCGTAGTCCTGAACGGCCCCGGCGAAGATCTCCGAAGCCGAGGCGCTGAGACGGTTCACCAGAACCGCCAGCGGACCGCGATAAGTGACGCCCGGGTTCGTATCCGAGTGAACGCGGATAACCCCACGGCCGTCACGGACCTGCACCACGGGCCCTCTGTTGATGAACAGGCCGACCAGGGCGATGGCCTCCTGAAGCGCCCCGCCGCCATTGTCCCGCAGATCGATCACCAGCCCGCCGACCTTTGCCTCCTTCAACTCGGCGATCAACCGCTTCACGTCTCCCGCGGTGCTCTTGTAGTTGGGATCGCCGGCTCGCAGGGCTGCGAAGTCCACGTAGAACGTCGGCAACTTGATGATGCCGATCTTCTCCGTGCGCCCTTCGAGGTCGACCTCCAGGATCCTGCTGCTGGCTTGCTGATCCTCCAAATCGACCTTGTTGCGAACGATCCTGATGATCCTTCGTTCCTCCGTGGTGCTGACCTGGGGAATGATCTCGAGACGGACCGTGGTTTCCTTGGGCCCGCGAATGAGAGACACCACCTCGTCCAGACGCATGCCCAGGATGTCCACCATCTCCCCGTCCTGTCCTTGGGCCACCCCGACGATACGGTCCCCGGGCTGCAGGTCGCCGGCCTTGTCCGCGGGTCCTCCGGCGACCAGCCGCAGCACCTTGACGCTCTCGCCGTCCGCCTGCAGCACGGCCCCGATGCCCTCCAGCGACAAACTCATGTGAATGTTGAAGTTTTCGCTCTGATGAGGCGGAAAATACGCAGTATGGGGATCAATGGCCCGAAGGTACGCGTTGGTGTACAC
>JAPOQB010000286.1 GCA_026710965.1 Deltaproteobacteria bacterium
CCCGACATCCTGCGCATGAAGGGCATCCTCAACATGCACGGCGACTCCCACCAGTTCGTGTTCCACGGGGTCCACAGCATGTTCGAGGGGCGTCTGGGACGCGAGTGGGAAGAGAAGGAAGAACGGCTGAACCGGCTGGTGTTCATCGGACGGGAACTCGACGGGGATGCGTTGCAGAGCGGGCTGAAAACCTGCCTGCGCTCGGAGGATGAAGAGGCGGCGGACGGCGACCTGGACATCTACCGCGAAGTGTCTTCCTTCACCCTGGACCAGATCCGCATCTGGGTCCGCCAAGCGCTGGAGTTCCCCTCCAAGGCTCCCATCACCATCAAGGAGGTCCCCTGCGTCAAGCCGGGCTGCCCTCCCATCGAAACCGCCATCATGGTGTTCCTGGAAAACGAGCCCCCGCGCTTCTACAAGATCCAGAAGACCATCAACGAGGTCAACTTCGACAGCGTCTACAACCTGATCGAGAACCCGATGCCGTGCTGCTGACGGGCGTTCAAGTCGCGGAGGTGCCGCCGGTGCGCTCCCTCAAGGCGCCTACCGCTTCGCGCAGCATATTGACGTCTTGCCGCACCTCGCGTATGTCCTCGCGCGATTCGTTGAACCGCCGGTCCATTTCTTCGCGGAACTCGGTAAAACGCCGGTCCATGTCCTGACGCAACTGTTTGAACCCGGCCATGGTGAGCGCACCGCCCGCCGCGCCGACCGTGATCACGGAAACGATGATACTGATAGTGTCTGCGTTCATATCGTGGCCCGCTCCTCCGGTTGCTGCTACGAAACCTTCGTCATTTGTCTCCAGTTTCAAGCTGTCGGCCGGATGACCACTAACTTTAACGAACTTTCAAGAAAAGGCAAGAAGAAAGCCGAGCGCCTAGTCGCTCAGACCGGTTACAACTCCCGCCGACCGTCCAGGGCTTCCCCCAAGGTGCCGGCGTCGGTGTACTCGATCTCTCCGCCCATGGGCAGACCCCGGGCGATGCGGGTGATGCGGATGCCGAGGGGCTTGACCAGCTTGGCCAGATAGAGCGCGGTGGCGTCCCCTGCCCGGGTGGCATTGGTGGCGACGATGATTTCGGCGGGGGGATTGACGCGGAGCCGCGCCATCAATTCCTTGATCTTGAGCGCGTCGGGCCCGACCCCGTTGAGCGGGAAGATGGCGCCGTGGAGCACGTGGTAGAGGCCCTTGTACTCCCCGGAACGTTCCACCGCCATGAGGTCCGACGGCTCCTCCACCACGCAGATGGTTTGGGTTTCACGGCCGGGGTCGCGGCATACCCGGCACCGGGCCACTTCCTCGGTTCCCGCGGGTATCTCGCTCAGGCCGAAGCACTCGGGACAGAGGCCCATCTCCCGCTTCAGCCGCTCCATGCTTCCGGACAGCGCCAGCACCGAGTCCTTGCCTTCCTTCAGCAGGTGGAAGGCCAGGCGGCCGGCGGTCTTCTCGCCGATGCCGGGCAGCTTGGAGAGCTGCTCGATGACCCGCGCCAGCGGCGCCGGATAGCCGGTCACGGCATCAGCCCGGGGATCTTGAAGCCTCCCGTGAGCTTGCTCATCTCCTCCGAGGCCATTTCACGGGCGCGCCTCAGCCCCTCGTTGACGGCCGCGCGCACCAGGTCCTCCAGCATCTCCACTTCTTCCGGATCGATCACGCTGGGGTCCACCTTGATGGAAGCGAGCGTGAACTGGCCGTTGACGGTGACCCGGACCATGCCGCCGCCCGAGGTGGCTTCCACCGTCTTCTTCGCCAGCTCCTCCTGGATCTTGGCAAGCTTCGCCTGCATCTCCTGGGCCTGCTTCATGAGGCCGCCCATGCCGCCGAAACCCTCGCTCATAGAATGCTCCCTTCAGCGGGCACGCTACTTGACCGTACCCCCGAAAATCCTGATTGCCTCGTCGATGATATCCTCGGCGCTTTCCTGATCCGGATCCGTCCGGTCTTCGGAGCCCGGGTTCCCTTCCGCCGGCGACGCCACCGTCACGGTCATCTTCCGCTCGAAGAAACGCTCAAGAAGCTGTTCCAGGAGCGCCGTGTTCTCCTGGTTCTGGAGATAGCTCCGATACAACCCTTCGAGGCCCACCCTGACCCCGGTGCCGGAGATTTCCAGGAGGCTGCCCTGCTGCAGGTAGGTGGCCAGAAGCCGCTGCTCGCCGACGACGAAGTCCAGGAACCGTTGCCATTCGACGGGGGTTGGTTCCGGAGGATCGGCCTTCGTCGGTGCCGGCGAAGAGGGAGGCACCCGATCCGCGGCAGCGAGGTCTGTTGCTTCGTAGCGGTCCGGTGCAGGTTCCCGCGGCGGTTCTACTTGTTGCGGTGGTTCCGCTCGTTGGGGCGGCTCTGCTTGTTGGGGCGGCTCTGCTTGTTGGCGTGGTTCCGCTGGTTGGGACCGTCCCGGCTCCGGTGGCGGCTCAGGCTCACGAGTCGGCCCGGGCTTCTCCAGCCTTTGCTCGAGCCGCTGCAGCTCCTCGATGGCGTCGGCGATGTTCACGGTGCCGGGCAGGGTCGCCACGCGCACCAGCGACACCTCCAGATCGAACCTGGGATAAGGTGAACGCGCCACGATCTCATCGCCCTGGACCACGAATCGATAGTAGCCGATGAGGGTCTCGGGGTCCACGGACGCCACCTGGTCGCGCAGCCGGGCGATCTCC
>JAPOQB010000404.1 GCA_026710965.1 Deltaproteobacteria bacterium
ATGGCGCGCGCCTCCATGGCCTATCTCCTCACGCCCCGGGCGTCGCCCCTGCGGTCCCCCGCGTGGCCGTGAAACGTGCGCGTGGGCGAGAACTCTCCCAGCTTGTGGCCCACCATGTTCTCGGTCACGAACACCGGGAGGAACTTCCGTCCGTTGTGGACCGCGATGGTGTGACCGATCATGTCCGGGGTGATGGTCGAACGCCGGGACCAGGTCTTGACCACCCGTCTCACCTGCGACCGGTTCATCTCATCGATCTTGCGCATCAGGTGGTCGTCCACGAAAGGACCCTTCTTGATCGAACGAGCCATGGCTTACTGTCCCTTTCTGCGCTTCACGATGTACTTGTCGGAAGGTTTGACGCCACGGGTCCGATACCCCTTGGTGGGCTTGCCCCACGGTGTCTGCGGGTGATTGCCCTTGGACCGGCCCTCACCGCCGCCGTGCGGATGATCCACCGGATTCTTGGCCATGCCCCGGGTTACCGGCCGGCGGCCCAGCCATCGGGTCCGGCCCGCCTTTCCGAAGGTAACGTTTTCGTAGTCGCTGTTGCCCACCACTCCAACGGTCGCGCGGCACTCGGAACGGACGTTGCGCAACTCTCCGGACGGCAGCTTGAGCAGCGTGTAGAAGCCTTCCTTGGCCATCACCTGGGCGGAGGCTCCGGCGCTGCGGACGATCTGCCCGCCCTTGCCGGCCTTCATCTCCACGTTGTGGACCAGCGTGCCCGTGGGGATGAATCTCAGCGGCAGCGAATTGCCGGGCTGTATGTCGATGTCCTGGTCGCCGGCGATGATCCGGCCTCCGACCCTGAGCTTGTCCGGTGCCAGAATATAGCGCCGTTCGCCGTCGAGGTAGCAGATGAGCGCCACCCGGGCGGATCGATTGGGGTCGTATTCGATGGCCTCGACCCGGCCCGCGACCCCCTTCTTGTCGCGCTTGAAGTCGATGAAGCGATAGCGCCGCTTGTGGCCGCCGCCGCGGTGGTCCTTGGTGATCCTGCCGGTGTTGTTGCGACCGCCGTAACCCTTGAGGGGCCGCAGCAACGGCTTGTGCGGCGAGTCCTTGGTGACCTCTTCGAACCCGAAACCTGTAGAAAAACGGCGCCCGGGAGATGTCGGGCGGCGGTTCTTAATCGACATGGCCTACAACCCCCATCCTTCTCACCCGACTCCGAAGAAGTCGATACGGTCGCCTTCCTTCAGCGTTACGAACGCCTTCTTCCACAGCGGCAACCGTCCGGTATTCCTGCCCACGCGGCGCATCTTGCCCAGGTAACGCGCCGTCCTCACATCCTGCACGGTAACCTTGAACAGCGCCTCCACCTGCCTGCGGATCTCGATCTTGTTGGCATCCGGACGAACCTTGAAGATCACCTGGTTCGACGACTCGGCCAGCATCGAGCCCTTCTCCGAAATCAGCGGACCGAGGACCGCATCCCGAACGCCCTTCATTGCGAGAACCTCTCCTCAATCTTCTGCAGCGCGTCCCGGGTCAGCACCAGATACTCAAAACGGAGCAGGTCGTAGACATTCAGCCCGGCCACCCGCAACACCTTCACGTTCGGCAGATTGCGCGCGGACAGCTCGATCTTTTCGTCCGCATCCGCAATCACGAACAGCGATTTTCCGACACCCAGCGACGCGATGGCTTCGGCCATCACGCGGGTCTTGATCTCGGTCACGTCCTCCGGCTCCACCACCACCAGCTTCTCTTCCTGGCGCTTCAGGCTGAGCGCGGACAGCACCGCCTGCCGGCGTGCCGTCTTGGGGAGCCGGTAGGAATAGTCCCTGGGCAGCGGCCCGAAGGTGGTTCCGCCGCCGACCCAGATGGGCGACCGCACGCTGCCCGCCCGTGCCCTGCCCGAGCCCTTCTGGCGCCACGGCTTCTTGCCGCTGCCGCGGACCTTGCCGCGCGTCTTGGTGGAAGCCGTGCCGGCTCGCCGATTGTTCAACTGCATGACCACCGCCTGATGCAACAAGTGCGGGCGGACGGCCACGCCGAAAATGCTGTCCGGGAGCACCGGCTCGATCCTGCGAAATTCCATTCCCTACCCCTTGACGGCTCGCCGCACGAGAACCATCCCGCCGTTCGCGCCCGGAATGGCGCCCTTGACCAGAAGAAGGTTCTCTTCGGGACGAACGTCAACCACCTGGAGGTTCTGGATCGACACTCTCTCGTTGCCCAGGTGCCCGGCCATTCTCTTGCCCTTGAACACCTTGCCCGGATACGAACGGTTGCCGATGGAGCCGCCGTGCCGGAAATATTCATGAGTGCCGTGGGTCCGCGAAAACCCGTGGAAGTCCCAGCGTTTCATGACCCCGGCGAAGCCCCGGCCCTTGGAGGTTCCGGTGACGTCCACCAGGTCCCCGGGCTTGACGAGATCGGTCACGGTGAGTTCCTGCCCCACCTCGTAGCCGGAGACGTCATCCACCCGGAACTCGCGAAGGACCCGGAAGGAGCCCTTCTCCGCCTTGGCCATGTGGCCCCGCAGAGGACGGTTCACCCGCTGGTTCTTCTGCGTCCCGAACCCCAGTTGCAGTGCATTGTAGCCGTCCTTCGCTACATCCTTCTTCTGCACCACCACGCACGGGCCCGTCTCCACCACCGTCACGGGGATGACATTCCCCGTGTCGTCGAAGAGTTGGCTCATGCCGATTTTCTTCCCGATAAGACCCGTCATCCTGCCAGCCTATTGAAGCTTGATCTCTACGTCCACGCCGGCCGCGAGATCGAGTTTTCCCAATGCGTCGATGGTCTGCTGGGTCGGCTCGAGGATGTCCAGCAGCCTCTTGTGAGTGCGGATCTCGAACTGCTCCCGCGACTTCTTGTCCACGTGCGGGGATCGATTGACCGTAAACCTCTCGATGCGTGTGGGCAGAGGTATGGGGCCGGCCACCCGCCCCCCGGTCCTTTTGACGGTTTCGACGATTTCGCCCACCGACTGGTCCAGGACCCGGTAATCGTAGGCCTTGAGCCGTATACGGATTTTCTCGTTCACACCCTTACCCCTATCGAATCCCGGTCACGCCTGCGCCTCCCGGCCCAGCATGTCTTCCTTCACCGATTCCGGCACTTCCTCGTAGCGCGAGAACTGCATCGTGTACGTCGCCCGGCCCTGGGTCCTGGATCTCAGATCCGTGGCATAGCCAAACATCAGCGACAAGGGAACACGGGACTCCACGACCTGGGCGTTGCCCTTGGAGGTCATCCCCAGGACTTTGCCCCGGCGCGAGCTGATGTCGCCGATCACGTCACCCATGAACTCCTCCGGCACCACCACCTCGACCTCCATCACCGGCTCCAGTAATACCGGAGCGGCCCTCCCCACGGCCTCCTTGAAAGCCATCGAACCGGCAATGGTGAACGCCATCTCCGAGGAGTCCACCTCGTGGTAGCTGCCATCCAGCAGCGTCACCTTCACGTCCACCACCGGATATCCCGCCAGCCCGCCGTTGCTCATGGCCTGGACGATACCGTTCTTGACCGCCGGCACGTACTCCTGGGGTATGGCGCCGCCCTTGATGGCGCTGACGAATTCGAAGCCGGTGCCCGTCGGCTGGGGTTCCACGCGCAAGTAGACGTGACCGAATTGCCCGCGGCCGCCGGACTGCCTGACGAACCGCCCCTCCTGGTCCACCGACCGGCGGATGGTCTCCTTGTACGCCACCTGAGGCCGGCCCACGTTGGCGTCCACTTTGAATTCCCGCAACAGCCGGTCGACGATGACCTCGAGATGGAGCTCTCCCATGCCTGAAATCAAGGTCTGGCCGGTCTCCTGGTCGACATTCACCCTGAAGGACGGATCCTCCTTGGCCAGCTTCTGAAGGGATGTGGCGAGCTTCTCCTGATCGTCACGGGACTTGGGCTCGATGGCGATGGCGATGACGGGTTCGGGAAAATCGATGGACTCGAGCAGGATCGGGTTGTCTTCGTCACAAAGCGTGTCGCCGGTCTTGGCGCTGCGCAGGCCCACGGCCGCGGCGATGTCTCCGGCGCATACCTCGTCGATTTCCTCCCGCTTGTTGGCGTGCATCTTGAGAATGCGTCCGACACGCTCCCGCTGTCCGGTGGAGGCGTTGTACACGAACGAGCCGGACTTCCGCGTTCCGGAATAGACCCGAAAGAACGCCAGCGTTCCCACGAAAGGATCGGCCATGATCTTGAACGCCAACGCGGAGAACGGCGCGTCATCAGAGGTCGGGCGAACCGCCTCCTCGCCACGCTCGGGATCCGTGCCGCGGATCGGCGGCACATCGAGCGGGGACGGGAGGTAGTCGATGACCGCATCCAGCAACGGCTGAACGCCCTTGTTCCGAAACGCGGCGCCGCACAGCACCGGGACCAGTTGAAGCTTCAGTCCGGCCGCTCGAATGGCCTCGACCAACCGGTCGTCGGCAATCTCGTCACCCTGGAGATATGCGGTCATGATCGCGTCGTCGCAATCCGCCAGCGTCTCCAGCATGACCTCCCGGTATTCGTCCGCCTGTGCCTGCAGCTCGGCCGGTATCGCGGTTTCCCGGAAATCGGCTCCGAGATTCTCGTTGTCCCACAGGAACGCCTTCATCCGGACGAGATCCACGACCCCTTTGAAGTGGTCTTCCGAGCCCACCGGAAGCTGCGTCACCAGGGTGCGCGCACCCAGCCGGTCCTCGATCATCTTCACCACGCGGAAGAAGTCGGCACCGACCCGGTCCATCTTGTTGATGTAGGCGATGCGGGGCACCCCGTATTTGTCGGCCTGCCGCCAAACGGTCTCGGTCTGGGGCTCCACGCCGCCCACCGAGCAGAACACCGCGATGGCGCCGTCCAGCACCCGCAGCGACCGCTCCACCTCGATGGTGAAGTCCACGTGGCCCGGAGTGTCGATGATATTGATCCGGTGGTCCCGCCAATGGCAGGTGGTCGCCGCCGAGGTGATGGTGATTCCCCTCTCCTGCTCCTGGACCATCCAATCCATCGTCGCGGTGCCGTCGTGCACCTCGCCCAGCTTGTAGTTGATGCCGGTATAGAACAACACGCGCTCCGTCGTGGTGGTCTTTCCGGCATCGATGTGGGCCATGATGCCGATATTGCGGGTCCGGTCGAGTGGTATCTGTCTGCTCATGTCGTATCTGTGGAACGGCAAAAAAAGGAGGCGGTTCTACCGCCTCCTTGACGTACGATGATGGGTCTGGTGACTACCAGCGGTAATGGGCGAACGCGCGGTTCGCCTCGGCCATCCTGTGCGTGTCTTCCTTCTTCTTGACGGCGTTGCCGCGCTGGTTGGCGGCATCCATCAATTCTCCGGCCAGCTTCTCGTCCATGGCCTTTTCGCTTCTGGCCCTGGCCGCGCTGATCAGCCAGCGGAGACTCAGGGAGAGCCGCCGGTCGGGGCGAACTTCCACCGGCACCTGATAGGTGGCGCCACCGACCCGCCGGGAACGGACTTCCACCATGGGCTTGGTGTTGTCCACGGCCCGCTTGAACACACCCAACGGCTCGGTCTTGGTCTTGTCCGCGATGATGTCCAGCGACCGGTACAGGATGCCCTCGGCAGTACTCTTCTTGCCACGGTTCATCATGTTGTTGATGAACTTCGTGACCAGCTTGTCCCCGAATTTCGGATCGGGGAGCAGCTCTTTCCGTTTGATTTCACCCTTGCGCGGCATGTTCCTACTTCGGCCTCTTGGCGCCGTACTTGGAGCGTCCCTGACGGCGCTCCTGGACCCCGATGGAGTCCAGCGCTCCGCGGATGATGTGGTAACGGACACCCGGAAGGTCCTTGACCCTGCCGCCACGGATCAGGACCACGGAGTGCTCCTGCAGATTGTGTCCCATCCCGGGGATGTAGGACGTCACCTCGGTCCCGTTGGTCAAACGAACCCGGGCCACCTTGCGCAACGCGGAGTTGGGCTTTTTCGGCGTGGATGTATACACCCGGGTGCAAACACCCCGCTTCTGCGGACAGCCCTGCAACGCCGGCGCGGTGTTCTTCTGCCGCTGTATCTCGCGCCCCTTGCGGACCAATTGATTGATTGTAGGCATAACTCCCCGTCTTGGCAATAAACTGCCGAATTTATCGGAACTTTCGTGTGCTGTCAACCATCAGGCCACTTCCACCTCGGAGACGTCGATCTCGCCCAGTTGCTCGTCGCACTCGACGTCAAGGACATTGTACTCGGCCAGCCCCGTACCCGCCGGGATGAGCTTGCCCATGATGACGTTTTCCTTCAGTCCGCTGAGCGGGTCGAGCCTGCCGTTGATGGCCGCCTCGGTCAGGACCTTGGTGGTTTCCTGGAACGACGCCGCGGAGATGAAGCTTCCGGTC
>JAPOQB010000387.1 GCA_026710965.1 Deltaproteobacteria bacterium
CTGGTGAGCAAGTCTTTCTCGATCACCGGCCGCGTGACCGGGCTGGGGCCGGGAGCCGAAAGACGGCTCCGGCAAAACAACCGCCATATGGTCGAGGTCTATTTCCCCGACGGTTTGAAACGGGACGGCGCCGGCTGGAAAGTGTCCACGCGCATTCGCTTCATTCATGCCCGGGTACGGAAGCTGTTGGCGGATTCCGGCCTCTGGGATGTCGACGCCTGGGGGATGCCCCTGAGCACGGCGCACCTGGGCGGGATCGCGTTGTACACGTTTTCCATACGCCAGTTCGAGCACGCCATCGCCATGGGCGCGACCGTCAGCCAGGAACAAAAGGACAGCATTGTCAGGATCTGGCGCTATGCCGGCTATCTTCTGGGGGTGCCTGAAGCCATTCTCTTCACCAATGAAGCTCAGGCGAGGAAGACCTACGAGATCGGCCACATGTGTGAACCACCGCCGGACGACGACGCCATTGGTGTTGCCAACGCGGTATTCAAGGCGATTCCCGCGATGGCGGGTTTGACCGAAGAAGCCGAGATAAGAAGCTTGCAGATGTATGCCTATCGCCTTTCGCGGGCCCTCATCGGCAACGAACTGGCGGACCGGTACAACTATCCCAAAACCCTCAGAAGCAGGACCTTGGTGCTGCTTTACTACCGGCTGCGCAACCGACTCATAAGGCTCGTCAAGGGGCGCCGAATCATGAGGCAGGAGGCGTTTGGTCAGATCTTCGAGTCCGCCCAGTACGACAAAGGGGGAATTTCCTATAGTATGCCCGATCACGTCCGTGCGTCGCAGTCCTCTCAATGGTAGTCCACCGCCGGCAAGCCTGTCGTGCAAACCGCCGGTCCCCGGAAGTGATCCACATCGAGGCGGCGGCCCTGTGAAGGCCTCGAACTGGACGTTCCTGCCAGGGAATCCGTCTTGTTGAATCTGGAACGCTATAACGCAGCCATCCTGCGGCATCGGTGGTGGGTCATCTTCCTCGCGTCGCTGGCCATGCTGGCGATGGCATCGGGTGCGCGCTTTCTCGTGGTCACCAGCGACTATCGCACGCTGTTCAGTCCCGACGATCCCCACCTCCTTGCATTCGACGCCCTGGAGAATACCTACGCCGCATCCAACGCGGCGTTGGTTGCCGTTGCGCCCCGTAGCGGCGGGGTCTTCACCCGGGAGGCCTTGGGCGCCATCGAGGAACTGACTGAAGCCGCGTGGCGCGTGCCCCGTTCGAACCGGGTGGACTCCCTGACCAACTATTCCCACAGCCGGGCGGAGGGCGACGACCTGATCGTCGAGCCTCTGGTCGAAGACGCGAGTTCGCTGAACGATGCGGACTTGGAGCGAGTCAGGCGAACCGCGCTGAACGAGGTCGAACTGTCCGGCCGCCTGGTGTCTCATGACGCCCGCGTAGGCGGCGTGGCGATCAGTTTCGTCCTGCCGGAGAATCCGGAGGTGGCGTGGGTCGAGATCACCGATTCCCTCAACACAATACTCGACGAGGCCCGGGCACGGCACCCGGATATTGCCTATTTCCTGACGGGCAACGTTGTGATGAACCGCGCCTTTGCCCAGGCTACGCAGGACGATGTCGAGACGTTGATACCCGTGGTGTTCCTGGTGATTCTCGCGGCCACCGCCCTTCTTCTCCGTTCGCTCCTGGGCACCTGCGCAATCGCAGTCCTGCTCGCGTTCGTCCTGGCCTCGACGGCGGGCTTCGCCGGTTGGGTGGGCACGGTGCTCACGCCCGTCAGCGGCAGCATGCCAATTATCGTGATGACGTTCGCCGTCGCCTACTCGATCCACATCGTCACGACGACCCTGTCGGGCATGACCGAGGGTCTGGCGAGAAACGACGCCATCGCGAAGTCTCTTGCCGGCAACGTCTATCCCGTGTTTCTCACCATGTTCACCACGTCCATCGGCTTCCTCAGCCTGAACTTCGCGGAGTCGCCGTCGTTCCACGTTCTGGGCAATATGGTGGCATTCGGCGCGTTCTGCACTTTCCTTTTCTCCGTGACCCTGCTCCCGGCTCTGCTGTCCATCCTTCCGTTGCGTGCCTCCCGGGTCCATTCCGGGCGAGTCTCCCTTTTCGACCGCTTCGGCGTGTTCGTTGTGGCGCGCCGTCGATTCCTGCTCTGGTCTGTCTCCCTGGCGACCGTGATTCTCGTCCTCGGCATTCCCCGGAATGAGCTGGGCGACAACTGGACGCGATATTTCGATGATCGCTACGAGTTTCGCCGCGACACGGACTTCGTCATCGAGAACCTGACGGGCCTGGACCGGTTGGAATACTCGCTCAAGGCGGGACGCGAGGGCGGAATCACCGATCCGGAGTATCTGCGGAAGGTGGATTCCTTTGCGGAATGGTTCCGGAGCCAGCCGGAAGTGATGCACGTTCAGGCATTCACGGACATCATGAAACGGTTGAACAGGAACATGCACGGCGATGCCCCGTCCTTCTATCGGCTGCCTGACGATCCGAAGCTTGCAGCCCAGTATTTGTTGCTCTACGAGCTCTCGCTCCCCTTCGGCGGCGACCTGAACGACCGCATCGACGTGGCCAAGACGGCTACGCGCATGACCGTCGTGCTGCGCGACTCATCGTCCCGGGAGCAACGCGGGTTGAACGCACGCGCCAGGGCCTGGCTCGCTGACAACGCTCCGGGACTCGCCACCGACGCAACCGGCCTCAGCATCGTCTTCGCGCACCTCTCCCAAAGGAACATCCACAGCATGCTGTGGGGCACGCTCACCGCGATGGCGATCATATCGTTCATCCTGATCTGGGTCTTCAAGAGCATCCGGATCGGTCTGATCGCTCTCGTACCGAACTTCATCCCCCCCGCGATGAGCTTCGGTTTGTGGGGTCACCTGATCGGCAACGTCGGCTTGGCGGCTTCGGTGGTGACGGCGATCGCCTTCGGGATCATCGTTGACGACACGATCCATTTCCTCACCCACTACCTGAAACTGCGCCGGGAGGGAGTCTCCGTCCCGGAGGCGATCCGAGCGGTCTTCCGCACGGTCGGTCAAGCGTTGGCGACGACCACTGCGGTCTTGTCGTTGGGGTTCCTGGTGTTCACGCTGTCGGGCTTCGAGAGCAGTTGGTCCATGGGGGTGCTGATATCCATGACGATCGTTCTGGCCTTCTTGGCGGATTTCCTGCTTCTTCCACCCCTTGTGATGGCCCTTGACCGCGACAAACCGTGATCCACCATACCGAATACACCTGATCTCTGCCGCCTTCCTGTCCTATAGACCAGGACCGCCTCGGTTGCCCGCTACAGCTGCCCGCGATTGAGGGTTAAGCGCGTGTTGGACGGACCCGGGACAGACATGACCGGTGCCGGCCGCATGTGCTATATTGTATCCAATTCGGCGTCACAGGTGCCGGACGATGCGGATTTGGTCGTACGGGTACACTTGAAATCGCCACCAAGCCACCCGCAGGCACCGTGTTGACCATGTGTTGAGTGTTCCTGGGCGAATCATCAGTTTCAAACCCGCCCGAAAAGAACCACCGAGAATAGACTGGAGCCGAGGCAGCCAATGGACTTTCCCGCACTGACCCGCACCGTAGCCATGGCGTTTTTCTCCGAATACGGGAAAACGATCCACAACCCCCAGGGGATCCTTTACTGGACCCGCAAGGCCAAGGCCAAGGCCCGCATCAACGCCACCATCGGCTCGGCCCGGGGACCGGAAAGCGCGGTGTACCCCGACGGTGGCGACCGCGAGATCACGCTTTGCGCGCCGCTGATCCATTCTTTCTTCAACGGGCTTGAAACCGAGGAGATCTTTCCGTACACGCCGGAGACGGGCACACCCGCCTTCCGCTCGGCCTGGAGGAAGTGGATCCTGGCGCGGGCGGGCGACGAATCCGGACGGCTCGAACGGCAGCTGCATCCGCCGATCCTCACCCCGGGCATCACCGCCGCCATCAGCATCGCCGCGCGGATGTTCGTGGACCCGGGCCGCGCCATCATCACGGCCGACCGGCGCTGGGAGAACTACGACCACGTGCTGGGAAAGAACCTGGGCATTCGCATCGCCGACTTCCCGCTGTTCGACGGCGGCGACCTCAACGTGGCCGGGATCGTCTCGGCCATCCGACGGGTGTGGCTCGAACAGGACACCGCCGTGGTGCTGCTCAACTTCCCCAACAACCCCACCGGGTTCTGTCCGTCCGCGGCGGCCGGCCGGCGGCTGGCGGAGTCGCTGGATCGACTCGCGGAGGAGACTCCGAAGCGGCTGGTGCTGCTGTTCGACGATGCCTACGAGAGCTACGTCTACGACCCCGACGCCATGCAGTCGTCGCTGTTCTACCTGTGCCGGCCAAGGCCGAACCTTCTGCCGGTGAAACTGGACGGCGTGACCAAGGAGCTCCTCTGGTACGGCGCCCGGGCCGGCACCATCACGCTGGCCTGTCCCGACGAGTGGCGGTCCGGAGACGACGCCGGGACCCTGGCCTCGGAGATCGACAACAAGTTCGCCGGAGTCAACCGCGGCCTGTTCTCCAACAACTCGACGGTGGCCCAATCGGTGGCCACCAAGGCCATGGAGCAGATGGAGCGGCTGCTGGTGGAACGGCACCGGACTTTCGAACTCCTGAAGCAGCGGTACCGGACCCTGAAGGACGAGCTCGGCAGGATGGATACGGATCTCGTTACCGTGGAGCCGTTTCAAGGCGGCTTCTTCTGCTTCATCACCCTGCGGCCCGAGTCGAGGCTCCGGGCGACGGACGTCGCCAACCACCTCCTCGACGAGCACGGCATCGGCACCGTGCCGTTCGACGGCGACAACATGAACGGGCTACGGATCGCTTTCTGCAGCGTCGAGAGCGCCGACCTGCCGGAGCTGTGCCAAAGACTGGCGCAGACGGTGAACGAACTGGCGGCAAGAGGTGGGCACACGCATGGGCAGGCTTGAAGGAAGGGTGGCCATCATCACCGGCGCCAGTCGCGGCATCGGCCGGGCGGTGGCGCTGGCCTTCGCCCGGGAGGGCGCCATCCTGGCCGTCGCCGGGGTGCAGGACCAGACCGCCCTCGACTCGGTCCAGGACGAGATCTCGGCCCTGGGCGCCGAAAGCATCGCGCGGCTGGTGGACGTCGGCCGGCGGACGGAAGTAGACACGCTGGTGCGGGAGGTGGAGGAACGCTGGGGCCGCATCGACATACTCGTCAACAACGCCGGCGTCCTCACCCTCAAGCGGTTCGAGGACATCACCGAAGAGCAATGGGACGAGACCATGAGGGTCCACCTCAAGGGCACCTTCAACGGCATGCAGGCCGTGCTGCCCGTCATGAAGCGGCAACGCTCGGGCAAGATCATCAACCTCACCGGCCCGGCGGCGCTGCGGCCGTCCAACGGCGTGTCCGACTACGCCGCCGCCAAGGGCGGCATCATAACCCTGAGCTTCAACGTCGCCAACGAAATGAAGCCCCACAACATCCAGGTCAACTGCATCTCGCCGATAGCCGACACCCGCATGACCGACGCCATCGCCGAGTTCCGCGGGCTCGAAGGGATTCCCGACGTCCGGCCCAACCCGGCTCCTGCCGAGACCGTGGCCCCCGCGTTCGTCTTCTTCGCGTCCAGCGACAGCGACTACATCACCGGAGAGGTCCTCGGATTCCACCGGAAGTAAACCTGCTGGCCCCTGACGTGGTGATGGTTCATAATAGATACAGAACCATTGGCCGTGGCCGGAAAACGACGCAAAGGAAACGAGGTGAAAACATGCTCCGAAAATCAGCGACGGCGTGGATGACGGCCGCGGTGCTCACAGCGCTGGCGGCGACGGCCGCGGCTCAGCCGCTCGGCTTCCAGGCGGTGCCGCGGGACGCGTTCCCGGTCTTCGACGACCCCAAGATGCTGAGCGCCGCGGAGGCGGAGAAGCAGGACGTCATCTTCGACCGGGACGTGATCATCGGCGTGGCCCACAACGGCGAGGCCAAGGCCTACCCCATTACCATCATGGGGGTCCACGAGCTCGGCAACGACACCATCGGAGGGGTGCCCATCGCCGTCTCCTGGTGACCGCTGTGCCAAACGTCTATCGTGTATAGACGCAAACTCGACGACCAGGTCCTGAGCTTCGGGCACGCGGGTATTCTCTACGAGCAATCGTTCATCATGTACGACCGGCAGACGGAATCGCTTTGGGTCCACGTAACCGGGGAGGCGGCGCACGGGCCGCTCAAGGGGAAGCGGCTGGAGTTCATGCCGTCCACGGTCACGAGCTGGGCCAACTGGAAGAAGAACTATCCCTTTACCCAGGTGCTGCCGGGGTACCGGCGCGGCGGGTTCATGGGGACCTACGTCGGCCCCTTCCAGAGTGACATCCTTGGGCTCGCCGTGGTGGTCAAGCTCAAGGGCAAGCTCTACCCCTACGAGGTGCTCGAGCGACAGAACGTTGTGAACGACGAGTTCAACGGCGCGAAGGTCGTGGTGTACTACTCGCCCGACGATGCCACGGCGACGGCCTGGCGCCGGGAGCTCGACGACCGCGTGCTGACGTTCGCGCAATCGGACCGGAAGGATGCGCAAGGCAACGTGCTGTTGCGCGACAAGGAGACGGGAAGCCTGTGGTCGTGGCTGCGCGGGGAAGCCGTGGAGGGTCCCCTCCAGGGGCGGAAGCTGCGGCAGCTCCTGTACAATCCGATCCTCAACGACCGCTTCGTCGCCTTCTATCCCGACGGGCCCGTATTCGATAACGTAAACTAGCGATCCGTACCCGGAATCCGTTATATCCCTGGAAGGAAGGTCGCTTGAGACGCATGGGGCTGCAGGATGCAGGATGAGGTTACTCCAAGATCGGTGAGCGGTACCGCCGACTATATTCGAGAAGCGCGGCAGCAAAAGGGGCTCACCCTGCGGCAGGTGGAGGAAGCGACGCGCATTCCCGCCTACTACCTCGAGATCCTGGAGGGAGGGGGAGACGACCGGCTGGTCTCGGACCGTCTCTACATGGTGCACTTTCTCCGCAGCTACGCGGCCTTCCTGGAGGTCGAGGAAGAAACGCTGGCGGCCCAGTTCGTTCGCGAGAACCGGCGACCGGAGCCCCAGAACATTGTCCCCGTCCGCAAGCGCCGCTCCTGGAAATCCATCGCCGTGGCCACGCTGGCCGTTCTGCTGCTGATGGCGGGCGGCGTCTATGTCTATGACCCCGCTCTCGTCGGCATCGTCGGCGCACCGCCAACGCGAGTCGTCGTGAAGTCCACTCCCCCCTCGACGCCGTCGGAATCACCTGCACCAGAACCATCGCCGATTCCCGCGGCAGCGCCAAGAGCGGACGAAGGGGGGAACTCCGTCCTGCAACCCGAAGCCAACGAAACGGATCCTTCGAAACCGAGGCTGGTGGCCATCCCGCCCGCCCCGCGGCCCGAGGCGGCACCCGCACCCGTGACGACCGTGGAAGGAACGCCCCGGGTTCCCGCCACGGAGGCGGCGGCCGTGTCAACCGCGGTGCAAGAAGTTCCCGCGGTGCCAGGCGCCCAGGAGACCCCCGCGTCACCGACCGAGGAACCCGTCACGGGGACTGCCACCCGCGGCGGGGATGAAGCCGACGGAGCGAATCCGTCCGGAACCGCCGCGGTGGCCGCCGCAACGGCCCCGCCGGAAACCGCCGTTGCCGGTATTCCGGCGAAACACAGCCTGACCATCACCGCCGACGCAGAGGCCTGGCTGCGGGTCTGGGTCGACGACGCACGCCCACAGGACATGCTCCTGGCCGCCGGCACAAGCCGGACACTGTCCGCGCAATCCGGTTTCGTCATCACCTTCGGCAACGCCGGCGGGGTGCGCCTCACGCTGGACGGGGAGGAGCTTCCCGCCGTCGGAGGGTCGGGACAGGTGGTGCGCGGCTTCAAGCTGCCGCCCAACCCGTAGAAACAACCAACATGATCGATCTACGTTCCGACACCGTGACGACCCCGACGCAGGAAATGCTCCGGGCGATGACGGCGGCCGAAGTGGGCGATGACGTCTACGGCGAGGATCCCAGCATCAACCGCCTGGAGGAAGAGGTGGCGGGACTCCTGGGCAAGGAGGCCGCGGTGTTCACCCCGTCTGGCTCCATGGCGAACCAGATTGCCATCCGGCTCCATACCAAACCCGGCGACTCGGTGCTGTGCGAGGAGGGCTCCCACACCTTCGCCTACGAAGCCGGCGCCGGGGCGGCGCTGTCGGGGGTGCAGTTCGACCTCATTCCGTTCAGTGCGAAGTTGTCCGATGAAGCCATCCGGGGCAGGTTTCGGGGCGACGGCCTGCACGAATCGCCGTCCACCCTCATCCTGGTGGAGAACACCCACAACCGTGGCCGCGGCCGCGCCCTGGCGCGCCAGGAGGCGGAACGGATCGTCGCCACCGCGCAGGACCTGGGGCTCAGGACCCACTGCGACGGCGCCAGGCTGTGGAATGCCGCCGCCGCCACCGGCGACTCCGAACGGGAACTCGCCGCGGGCTTCGACACGGTCGCCGTCTGTTTCTCCAAGGGGCTGGGGGCGCCGGTGGGCTCCGCCCTAGCCGGCAGCCGCGAGAACGTTGCGCGGGCGCGAAAGATCCGCAAACGGCTGGGCGGCGGCATGCGCCAGGCAGGTTTTCTGGCGGCCGCGGCCCTCCATGGCGTGCGGCAGCATCGCGGGCGCCTGCGGGAGGACCACCGGCGCGCCGTGGCGCTGGCCCAGGGCCTGGAGGAATTCGTCCAGGCCGGCCGGCCGCTTGAGGTCGACCTTCCCGACCCGCCCACCAACATGGTCTATTGGCGCGTGGCCGACGGACAGGAAGTGATCGAGCGGCTGCGGTCCAAGGGCGTGCTCATGAACCACGTGGGCAGCGGCTGGATCCGGGCGGTCACCCACCTCCAGATCTCGGACTCGGATATCCACGAGGCAGTCAAACGGATCCGTGAGGTGCTGCTGGCGCCCGGAAAGTGACCATGGGACCCGAGGAGGCGCGATACGTCGTCATCGGCGCCGGGTTCGCCGGCGCCGCCACCGCCTGTCATCTGGCCCTCCAGGGTGCCCGCCAAATCGTCATCGTGGAGCAGGAGGCGGTGGCCGGGTTTCATTCCTCGGGCCGGAACGCCGGGTTCATACGGCAGGTCCTGGCCGAGCCCTCGGTGGCGGACCTGGCCGCGCAATCAGCCGAGTTCATCCGCAACCCGCCGCCCGGGTGGCCGATACCGGTCTCCTACGACGCCATCGGCTGCATGATACTGGGACGCGGCGACCAGTGGGACGCCCTGCAAACAGACGCGGAGCTGGCCCGCCGGCGAGGCCTCGACGTGGAGTGCTGGTCGCCGGAAAAGACCCTGGCGGCCATGCCGCTCATCGAGGGCGCCGTCCTCGACGGTGCCGTATGGTGCGCGTCGGACGGCGTCATCGACATCAACGCGCTCCTGGCGGGCTATCTCAAGATGGCCCAGAGCGGCGGCGCGACCATTCGTTACGGTGCGGCGGTGGAGGAAGTGCGGGTACGCAACGGGCGTGTCCAGGGCATCGCCACGAGCCAGGGTTTCTTCGAGGCCGACGTGGTCGTCAACGCCGCCGGACCCTGGGCCGGGCCGGTGGGTGCCATGGCCGGAGCCGCGCCCATCGCCTTTCATCCACGCCGCCGGCACCTGTTCGTGACCCCGCCCCTGGACTGGGTCAAGCCCGACTGGCCCTTCGTCCTCAACGTCTCCGACGAGGTCTACTTCCAGCCGAGCTCCGGCGGGCTGATGCTGTGCCCGTGCGACGAGGACGACATGCCGCCCTGCGACCCCCCGACGCGGCCCGAAGCGCTGGAGCTTCTGGCGGAGCGGCTGGCGGCGGCCTACCCCGACTTCCCCGACATTCCCATCGGGCGCTACTGGGCCGGGCTTCGCACCTTCACCGACGACAACCGGTTCGTCATCGGCTGGGACCCTGGCATCGAGGGGTTCTTCTGGGTCGCCGGGCTCGGCGGCCACGGCGTCACCACCAGCGCCGCCGTAGGCTCCCTGGCCGCCCGGCTCCTCTTCGGAGCCGGCGCGGACCCGAACTTCTCGCCCGCGCGTTTCCGTTAGGGTTGCGTCCGCTTCACCAGGATCTCGTCGATGATGTGGTAGTCCAGGGCCATGGACGCGGTCATGAACCGGTCACGCTCGGTGTCCTGTTCGATGGTCTTGAGGTCCTGCCCGGTGTGCTTCACCAGAATGTCGTTGAGCTCCTGGCGTACCCGAAGCATCTCCCTGGCATGGATGTCGATGTCGGCGGCCGATCCATGGTAACCGCCCAGGGGCTGGTGGATCATGACCCGCGCGTGAGGCAACGCGAACCGCTTTCCCGATTGGCCCGCGGCCAGCAACAGCGCTCCCATGCTCGCCGCCTCGCCGATGCACACCGTGGCGACGTCGGGCCGGATGTACTGCATGGTGTCGTAGATGGCCATGCCAGCGGTCACCGCTCCGCCCGGCGAGTTGATGTACAGGTAGATCTCCCGCTCGGGGTCGTCGGATTCCAGGTAGAGAAGCTGGGCCGCGATGGTGTTGGCCATCGGATCGTCTATCTCCCCCACCAGGAAAACGATCCGGTCCCGCAACATACGAGAGAAAAGGTCGTAGGCCCGCTCGCCGCGACCGCTGTCCTCCACCACC
>JAPOQB010000279.1 GCA_026710965.1 Deltaproteobacteria bacterium
CCCAGCGGCACGTCGAGAAACGCGATGAAGGATACCAGTCCGACGAGGGTCACGAAGGTGGCCCCGGCGTAGTTCAACGTCGTGCGCAGCGCGGCCGCGCGCCGGCTTCTACCCGACCGTTCCATGAACTGCATGGCGAACTGCCTGGCGAGAATCGTTCCGACTCCCACCGCGCAAATCGACGACCCGATCCCGAGCGACATCGCAGCCACGAGCAGGAAGCCCGGGTAGATCATGTCGTTGGCCACCGCGTACAGCATGATCAGAACGGCTCCCGGACAGGGGACCATGCCCGCCGCCAGCGCCAGAAGGCCGCCTTCGACCTGGCCGCCGTGGCTGTGCTCGTGGCCGTGACCGTCGCCCTGGCCGTGCGAATGCCCACGGTCGTGGCTGTGTCCATGACCGTCGCCGCCGTCGGGAACCGCGGCCCTCGACGTCCGCACGGCCTGGTACATCATGTACAAGCCGATCCCGACGATGATGAGAAAGCTCGCAGCCCGTACACCCGGCACTTCGGAGAGTCCGATCCCGAAACCGGCCCGGAGGACGGTGTCCGCCAGCCAGACAATGACGATAGCCGCGATGACGTGGACAATCGCCACTTGCACGGCCATGACGATGCCGCGCGTCACTCGGGCTTGCCGTCCGAGGAAGTACGAAACGATGATGAATTTCCCGTGTCCCGGTCCGAAGGCGTGGAAGATGCCATAGGCGAAGGCGATGGCGAGGCCGAAGAACAATGCCCCAAGGTCCTCACCCCGCTCGATGGCCTTCATGTAGGTAGCGATCTCGGTGTTGGCGCGGCGCTGGAAGTTCTTGATGTACTCGGTGAGCGTCGCGAACGCACCGTCGTCGTCCTCGACGATTTCTATTTCCGGCGCCGCGGCCGTCGTCTGGGCCGACAACGGCGCTACGGCCAGCAGTCCCGCAAGCAATCCGATGCCCGCCAGCATTGACCATACGGCCGCTCTCGGACCTCGGTTCCTATGCCGCTGTCCGATGGTCACGGTTCACCCCCCGCACCTGAGCGTTACGGGCCGAGGGTGGCCCGACTGTTCCCCCTTGCCGCGTGCGACCCGAAACTTGCAGCTCGGGTTCAGCCCACCCATCACCCCGAGGAAACCCGACGGTGCGAAACCGAAATCTACCGCGTTCTTGGGATCGAACAGACTGACGCTGACGGGATCCTTGCTCGGATCGGCGGGCGGCGTGACCGGCAAGGAAAATTCGATGACGAGCCGTTTCTCCTCGATTCTCGCCGTGAAGCGATCGATCTCGTGGCCGACTCGTTTTCCGCCCTCCGCCCACACATGCACGTGGTAGTCGGACCCGACGAGCGGATCGAACGTATCGGCGCGAAGCGCTCGCATCTCCGGTCGCGTGAACACACCATCGCCGTTCCGGTCGTGGGATCGAATGGTGTGGGAGCTGTAGTAGTCGTCGAACCGCCACACGAACGTGAGCCCCGTGACCCGGTGGTCCCGGAACTCGAACGTAACCCGGGCTTCGACCCACACATGAGGATTGGCGCGTGCCTGCGGCGGCGCCAGCGTAAGGGCGAGGAGCAATGCGGTCAGAACTGCTTTGACAACGATCATCATGACACCATACGGCAACGAAACGCCCCACTAACCTTGCGTCCGAACATGATCGGCGAGGGTCAACACCATGTCACCGTGTTCGGTGGACGAGAGCGCATTCGCGAAGCGCTGGTCCGCCGTGACCATCCAGGCGCCGAGACGGTGCGCCAACGCCAGGTAGACGCAATCGTAAACCGGCCGCTCGAGGGACAGCGCGAGACGCACGGCGTCCGCGCACACCGCTTCATCGGCGCTCCAACGAACCGGCATCTCCGGCACGGCGGCTGCCAGGGCACCGGCCAGGGGGCGTTCGATTTCGCCCATACGGGCCTTGCGCCAAAGGGCATTGGCGATCTCGGAGGCCATCAGACGTGGCGCGTGCAAATCATCGGCGCCCGCCGCCAATCGATGCGCCGCGTCCGAGCCCTCTTCCGCGATCAGCCATTTGACTGCCACGCTGGCATCCACCACAAGCCTCATCGGATGTCCCGATGCCCGCTGTCGCGGTCTTCGCGGATCAAGACTTCCGCCGGGGTTTGCGTGCGTCCTTCGGTCCCACGCCGGAGCCTCGCGGCCAGCGCCAGGAAGGATGTCCGTTTAGCCCACATGTCATCCGCCACCACGCCTTCCAGGATATGCCTGACTTCACCTTCCAGAGAACGATTGTTGAGTCCTGCGCGTTCCTTGAGCCGCCGGACCACATCGTCGTCCATTTGCCGCACGTTGATCGTCGCCATCCCGAACCTTCTTCCCGCTTCTCCCAGACCAATGCCATCAATTTGGTATCATACGACGAAGGAAATGACAACCAACTGCCGCACGTCCGCACCACCCAAACATAGTCAATCACACGCTCCCCGCATCGCCGTCGGCATGCTACAGCACAAGCCATGAACTACACCAATCTCGGCAACACCGGACTCCGGGTGAGCGTCGTGGGACTGGGTTGCGGCGGGCCCAGCCGGCTCGGGCAACGGGCCGGACAGAGTCGGAACCACTCCGTCAACCTGGTGCGGAAGGCGCTGGACCTGGGCGTGAACTTCCTCGACACCGCGGAAAACTACGGTACGGAGGAGATCGTCGGGGCGGCCATCCGCGACGTCCCGCGAGACCGCGTGGTGGTTTCCACCAAGAAGATCATGCCGGAACCGGGCGAGCCTGATCCCGCGGGGACCATGCGGGCGGGGGGGGAGGCGAGCCTCAAGCGGCTGGGCACGGACTACGTGGACGTCTTTCATCTCCACGGCGTGGGCGACGCTCGCTACGACTTCGCGGCGGACGTGATGGCCCCGGTCCTGACGGAGCTGCGCGAGGCCGGCAAGATACGCGCCGTGGGCATCACCGAGGAGTTCCCGGCCAACCCGCGGCACGAGATGCTGCGGAAGGGCCTGCACGACCCCTGGTGGGACGTGATCATGGTGGGCTTCAACCTGCTGAATCCGTCCGCGCGTCGAACCGTGTTCCCGCTCACCCGGGAAAAGGGCGTGGGCACGCTGGTGATGTTCGCGGTCCGGCGCGCCTTGAGCCAGCC
>JAPOQB010000617.1 GCA_026710965.1 Deltaproteobacteria bacterium
AGCAAAGACCTCCCGTACCTCGCCCACATCTCCCTTCCCGCTTCCCGCGATTCCCTATGCGTCATCGGCTCCTCCCGCCAAATACCCCACCAAAACTCATTTCCTTGCTCAGGTGAAGGTGGTCTTCTCGCACCGCTTACCTAGTGACCCAGCCGGACGCCGCAGGCGTTGGGATATTCCGCGATTCGACCGCCCGGCGGACCACGTTGCGTGCCGATGCGGCAACGAGGAGCCCTCGGTGCAGTCCGACGAAGCGAGGCGGTAGAACAAGGCGTTGCGGGCGCGCACCGCCACGCTCACCGCGGCCATCCTGCGCATCAGCGCAACCCTCGACCTCGACACCGTCCTGCGCGAGGTGGTGGAGAGCACCCGCACCCTCACCGGCGCTCGCTACGGCCTGATCGCGACTGTCGATGAATCGGGACGGCCCCGGGACGTCGTCTCCTCGGGTCTCACGCCCGATGAGCACCAACGGGTCTTGGACTGGCCCGACGGGCCGCGGGTGTTCGAGCACCTGCGCGACGTGCCGGGACCGCTGCGGCTACGCGACCTGCCCGGCTTTGTCCGCTCGCTCGGCTACTCCCCCGACCTGGTCTGGTCGCAGACCCTGCTGGCGACGCCGATGCGCCATGGCGGCGAGCACGTCGGCAACTTCTTCCTCGCCGGGAAAGATGGCGGCGGGGAGTTCGCAGACAAAGACGAAGGGGTCCTGGTGCTGTTCGCCTCGCAGGCGGCCATCGCCAACGCGCACGCGCCGAGCGCGGGCCGACCTTGAGGCCCTGGTCGACACCTCGCCGGCCGGGGTGATGGTGTTCGATGCGGGGAACGGACGGGCGGTGTCGCTCAACCGCGAGGCGCGGCGCATCGCGGAGCGCCTGCGCAGGCCCGGCCACCCGCCCGAGGCGGCGCCATCGCCTTGGTGGTGGTGACCCTGCAGGACCTCGCCCCGCTCGACGAGATCGAGCGGCTGCGGACCGAGGTCCTGGGACCGATGAGCCACGAGCTGCGCGAGCCGCTGGCCGCCATCAGGGCTCGGCGGCGACGCTTCTGGAGGAGGAGGCGCTCGACCCGGCCGAGATGCGCGAGTTCCACCGCATCATCGTCGAGCAGGCCGACCACATGCGCGGCCCTCATCGGCGACCTGCTCGATGCGGGGCGCATCAACTCGGGCACGCTGTCGGTAGCGCCCGAGCCCTCGGAGGTGGCCGAGCTGGTGGAGCGGGCGAGGATCTGGTGGTCGACGACGACCCGCGCAAGCTCCGCGACGACGCGGAGCGCCCCAGCTACGTCCTCAACGAGCACGGCGTCGGCTACCGTATGCACGATCCATAATGAGTGCACCGAAATGACGAGGAAATCACCTCATGCAAGACCGCTCGTCCGCCTCCGGTTGGGCCACAAACTATCAGATTTTATCGAAACAACATCAGATTAGTCAATATTTACACGCACAGCTTGCACATTAGGGTTTATGATTGCGTCCACGGCCCGATACGCGGCTACCGAGCTGGTCAATGGCACGAGGCGCGGCGGTGTCGTTGCGAGGTTGAACCTGTTGGGCGTGGAAAGTTCGTGCTGTCTACGTGGCGCCGGACACATATTGAAAGGTTGTGGAGTGTCTGAACTGACCGGCTCAGAGGGCAGCCCGGCGACGTCTTCTCACGTCTGCCAGATGACCATCGACGCGCTACGCGGTTGAGCGGCGATGCGGCCGGGAGATTGATGGCCGTGTAGGGCGCGTGAGGGAGGGGGTGCCATGCTTTCGAAATCGGCAGCGCGGGCTTTCTTTCTGACTGGCACCGTCGGGTTCTCGGTCATTTTTCTGGCGTTGACCGTGGACACCATCCGCCGTGTCCCGGAGCAGACCAACTCGGACAAACTCACGCCCCAGGCGATACAGGGCAAGCACCTGTGGGAGACCAACAACTGCATGGGCTGCCACACGCTCCTGGGGGAGGGCGCCTACTACGCGCCGGAACTGACCAAGGTCTACGAACGCCGCGGACCGGACTTCATCAAGGCCATGTTGCGGGACCCCGAGGCCATGTACCCCGGACAGCGCCGCATGGTCCAATATGATTTCACTCCCGAACAGAGGGAAGCTCTGGTGGCCTTCTTCAAATGGGTAGGGGAGATGGACCTCAACGGCTTTCCTCCCGAGCCCCGACTGCTTCGGGTGGCCGTGCCGGAGCCCGTGGGCGAGGAGGTGGTCGCGTCCATCAAGCGTCCCAAGATCTTCAACCAGATGTGTGTCGTCTGCCACAGCCTCGGCAAGCGTGGAGGCAACATCGGCCCCGCTCTCGACGGCGTCGGCAGCCGCCGTGACTATGAGAACCTCATCGCCTGGATCACGAACCCGAGCAAGCTCAAACCCGGTACGAAGATGCCGAAACTGCCCTTGTCCAAGGCCGACGTGGCGGAGCTGGCTTCCTTTCTTTCCCAGTTGAAGGAACCGCCGGGCAGCGCCGGGAAGGGGGCGAAACAATGAAGCGCGAATCACAGAGAATCGCCTACTATTTCTTCGCGGTGGCGATGGCGCTGTTCTGCCTGCAGATCCTCTACGGGTTCATCATGGCTTTCGCGCACACGGGATACGACGTCCTGCACAACGTGATCCCGTTCAACGCCGCCCGCGCGGTGCATATCAATCTCCTGGTGGTGTGGCTGCTGATGGGCTTCATGGGCGCGGCGCATTTCATCATCCCCGACGAAACGGGCGAGGATCTGTATTCACTGCCCTTGGCCAAGGTGCAGCTTGTCACCATGGTCATCGTCGGCGTCGTGGCGGTCATCGGGTTCCACTTCAACTGGTGGGAAGGGCGCAAGTTCCTCGAAATCCCGCGCCCGCTGGACTACCTCGTGGTGATCAACGTGCTGATGTTCATCTGGAACATCGGCATGACCCTTTGGCGCAGCGCGCGCCGCACCACCACGAGCATCGTCCTGTTCATGGGCCTGTTGGCCGCGGCCCTGCTCTACCTGCCCGGCATGATCGACACCGACCATCAGACCATGGACGCCTTCTGGCGCTGGTGGGTGGTGCATCTGTGGGTCGAGGGGGTGTGGGAGCTGATCATGGGGGCGATCCTGGCGTATCTCCTCATCAAGCTGACCGGCGTGGACCGGGAAGTGATCGAGAAATGGCTCTATGTGATCGTCGGCCTCACGTTCCTTTCCGGGATCCTCGGCACCGGGCACCACTACTACTACATCGGCACGCCGAGCTACTGGCTGTGGATCGGCGGCATCTTCAGCGCCCTGGAGCCCCTGGCGTTCTTCGGCATGGCGGTGTACGCGCTTGCCGTGGCGCGGCGTGGCGGGCGGCAGCACCCCAACTCGCTGGCGCTGTCCTGGACGGTTGGATGCGCCATCATGGCGTTCGTAGGCGCCGGCGTGCTGGGCTTTGCCCACACCCTGCCGCAGGTCAACCTCTGGACCCACGGCACCCTGGTGACGGCCATGCACGGACACCTGGCTTTCTGGGGCGCCTACGCGATGCTCGTGCTGGGAATGATCACTTATGCCTTGCCCTTTCTGACGGGGCGCAAGGTCTACAATTCGGGCGTGGCGACGTTCGCCTTCTGGACCTCCAATATCGGCATGGTGTGCATGACCGCGGCCATGGCCGTGGCCGGCGTCACGCAGGTCTATCTCGAACGCCGGGTCGGCATGGATTTTCTCGCCGTGCAACAGGAACTGGCCGTGCATTTCGTCGGCGTCATCCTGGCTGGCGCCTTGTTCGCGCTGGGGATCCTTGCCTTTGTCTACAACTTCGCCAAGGCGGGCCGGCCCGTCGGTGAAGTCGATCCCTCGGGAGTGGGTTGACATTGGCGGGCGCGGCCCTGAGCACGGACGAAGGTCCCAAGGTCCCCTACTACAGGCCCATCCACCGCGAGGTCGAGGTCTTCGACCACGCTTTTCGGAATCAACTCGCCTTGATGATCAAGGGCCCCACGGGCTGCGGGAAGTCCCGCTTCGTGGAGGCCATGGCGGCGACGGTCGAGCGCCCTCTGGTGACCGTGGCCTGTCACGATGATACATCGGCTACGGACCTCCTGGGGCGCTATCTGGTCCAGGGCGGCGATACCGTGTGGCAGGACGGCCCGCTGACCCGCGCCGTCCGGCAGGGCGCGATCCTCTACCTGGACGAGATCGTGGAAGCGCGGGAGGACGTCGTGGTGGTGCTCCACTCGCTCACCGACCACCGCCGCCAGATTTTCCTCGACCGCCTGAACGAGACGCTGACGGCGCCGCCGGAGTTCATGCTGGCGATCAGTTTCAACCCCGGCTATCAACGCGGCTTCAAGGAACTCAAGCCGTCGACCCGCCAGCGCTTCGTGGGCCTGAGCTTCCAGTACCCGGAGCCCGCGGTCGAAGCCGAGATCGTGGCCCAAGAGAGCGGGGTCGAGCCGGCCATGGCGCGGCGCCTGGTCACGTTCGTCACCAAGGCACGGAACCTGGAAGAGTTCGGCCTCAACGCCACCGCCTCCACGCGTCTGCTGGCGCACGCGGGCCGGTTGATCCGGACCGGGATGCCGGCGCGGCTCGCCTGCCGCGTGGGCGTGATCGAGCCCTTGACCGACGACGCCGACATTCGCGCGGCGCTCCAGGACACCGCCGATCTGATCCTGTGAGTCTGGACGAAGCACTCTTCAAGCTCGTCTGGCGCCGCATCGGGAACGCCGTCCGCCGCCATCGGGCGCAGGAGGCCGAGGGCGGCCGCGAAGCCAGGCTTGCCGACGTCCAGACATCGCTGACTCTCGTGGCCCGGGCCTTGAGCGGCGAGGCGCTGGAGATCCGGGAGGCCGAGGAGGCCGGGGGTTTTGCCGGCGACATCCTCTACCTGCCTTGCCGCATCCACGTCGCCGAGACGCCGCGGGACAATGCGCTCGTCTACCTCTACCGGCTCGCCTATACCGTGACCTCGCGCCGGCTTGGGCTGACGCTGCCGGCGGGCGACGGGCTGCCCGCGGACTTCCGCGCCTTTTGCACGTTGGTGGCGGTTCCGCGGACACTGCGCCGGTTGGAAGCGGCGCTGCCCATGACTGTAGCCTTGCGCGAGCGGTTCTACCCGCTGCTGTTGCAAGCCCGTTCCTCCTCCGCCACGCACGACAGCGTCCCGGCCCGCCTGGAGGCGTTGACCCGGACGCTGCTGGCGCACGGGTCCTCCGGGACGGTCCCGGCGGACGAAGAACAGGGCGGCGTCGTGCCCGTTCCCCGGCGCTGGAACGGGCACGAGTTGCACGACCTTTGGCGCGGGTTTCGTCACGGCGCGCGGCGTTCGCCGGGCGACCCGCCGCCCCCGGTGGTGGTGTGGGGTCAGCTCATGCCGGCGCAGGGCGTCCCTGACCACCTCGCCCCCGGAGACTGGCAAGACCCTGGCTCCCGATCCCATCCAAGCGGCACGGAGCTGCCCGGAAGACCCAAGGAGCAGGTCCAGCGCATCTCCCTGTATCAACGCGATATCGACAACGACTCCCTGGTCCAGCCTTTCGACAAGGTGGATACGGCCGAGGAATTCAGCGGAATCACCCGCACCCCGGACGGCGCGGACGAACTCGCCGACCACGCCGAGGCCCTGGAAGAGCTCGACCTGCGTCATGTGGTCCGGAGCGCCACGCCGGCCCATTCCATCTACAAGACCGACTTGATGCTCGGCGCGGACTTGGGCGACATGGACACGTCCGCGCCGTCGCCGGGCGCCGCCTTCCTTTACGATGAATGGGAAGGCAGGACCCGCCGGTACAAGTCCGGCTGGTGCCGGGTCTACGTCAACCGCGCGCCGACCGCCCCGGGCCAAGACGCCGCCGCGGCCGCCATACTCAGGAAGCATGCCCGGGTGGTGGGAGAGGTGCGCCTGCTGCTCGACAAGGTGCGTTTCACCCGGGTTCTCAGGAATCGACAGCCCGATGGCGCAGATATAGACATCGACGCGGTGGTGGACCGCTACGCCACCGCGCGTAGCGGCCGGCAGCCCGACGACCGGCTGTATCTGGCGCGCCGTCGCCATACGCGTGATTGGGTGACCCTTCTCCTGATCGATATGAGCTCTTCCGCCGACGCCTGGATACAGGGCGTGCGCGTCCTGGATGTGGCCAGGGAATCCGCGCTCGTCCTTGGCGAGGTCCTGGCCCAGTGGAACGACCGGGTGGGCATGGCCGGATTCTACAGCCATACCCGGCGTGACTGCCGTTTCGTGGTGGTCAAACCATTCGACGGGGACTGGCAACGCTCCCGGGCCGCTCTTATGGGTCTCGAGCCCACCGGCTATACGCGCATTGGACCCGCCTTGCGCCACGGCATCGCTCTCCTGGAACGTCAAAGGGCAGCCAGGAAGCTCCTGCTCGTGCTCAGCGACGGCAAGCCCGTCGACTACGACCGTTATGAGGGACGTTACGGCATCGCGGATGTGCGTCAGGCCATCAGGGAAGCTCACCAGGCCCACATCCATTCCTATGCTCTGGCGATCGACGTCCAGGCCAAGTTGTACCTGCCCCAGATGTTCGGTAGCGGGTTTTTCCAGATCCTGCCCCATCCGGACCATCTCGTACGCGGCATGGCGGAGATCTACAGCCGGCTCGCCCGTTGATCACGGATTATAAACCTTGGACTGTAGGACCCCTGCTAGACGACTGAGGCGGTCCTGTCTTGTAGGACAGAAAAGCGCAGAAATAGGGCATATTCTGAGGGCGATCGATCATGCCCCGACCACGGGCGAAGCTTTGGTGAGGCGACGTCCGTTGCGCCATGACCGAGTCCCATTTCGGCAACCCGTCCCGGGAGATCAAGGAGACGCGATGAGCAAGCGGTTGTTCAGTTCCCGCAGCGGTCTCGCGTTCGACCCCATAATGCGCTGGAAGGCGGCGACCTGTTCTTCGCTCGCCACGACCGGCTTGGCCATTACGAACCAGTGCACCCCCTCGGTGCAGGGCGGTGTGGTGAGGGAGCCTTTGTAGTGGAAATACGCCAGGTCCTGCGGCAGCAACAATGCAAGCGCGTCGGCCGTCGTGCCGGCAACCGCGGCTTCCGGCTCTGCCTCGCCCGGCATGTTTGCGAGCACCGCGGCCAGCGACTCGTTGCGCCTTCCCACCTGAATCATCACACCGACCACCGCCAGCGCGCCGGACGTGTTTCGGTGAACGAAATGCGCCTCCATGGGCGCCCGCGAACCGGCAACCGCGTGCTCGCTCGGCGCATGAAAGTGGAGTTGGAGCAGCTCGTAGGCCTCGCCCCCGATCGTCAGTGAGCTGTCGGGTGCGGAGGCCACCTGGACGGTGTGCCCGTTGTTGACGATCGTCAGCGGGAAGGGCCTGTAGCCGAAGATCAACGCGGGTCCCTTGGCGGGAAAGGCATCGATGATATCGATCGGCGATTGCATACGTCCGCTGGCGCATGCCGCATAGTCCGGCGACAGCGAACTCCAGTTTGCGGGACCCTCGGGCCCGGCATAGCCCCAGGATACCGGGCCGCCGTGAGCGCCTTGCTCCCGGGCGGCGGCGCCATTCCCCATTTCGCGGACCGCACGGCCATCGTCCAGAGGCCATATCGTGAGAGTCACGAGCACGAGAAGGGCGATAAGAACCCCGATACGATCGATCCTCAGCATCCCCTCTTCCTGGCGCTCTTCACGATGCATTCTCCACCTCTTTCGCGAATCCGAAAGACGCTTCCCGGCTCAGACCTTTGCCCGTTCCGATCTTCGGATGAGGCGGGTGGACCGCCCAACCTGCGTCAGTGGCCCCGTCGCTTATTGCACGGCGCTCAAAAAAACGTCAAGTGTGAAACCTCTCCGCGTCAAGTGTGAAACCTCTCCGGGGCTACCGGAAGGGCGGGGCGTAGAGCAGTCCGCCCTTCGTCCACTGCGCATTGAATCCCCGGTCGAGCCGATGGGGGTCGTCTTGCCGCCCGGTAGAAGTCCACGTCAAAGCCCGCCACACGCCCTTGTCGTCAGGCGCCGCGAAACCCGCCAGGCCGGTGTTGGTTCCGCAGATCAGATGTCCGCGCTTGCGCACGTCGCCGAGAGTGCCCGCCGACGCCGCACGTGTTATGTACATGTGAGCGCGGTTCGCGGGGTGCCCAGCGGCGGCAACCGGCATGAAATCATTGCCAATCTCCGGGGCAGACCGGCCGCCACAATTCGAGGTCTGCGTTCGATCGACACGCACCTCCATGCAATCGTGCAGCCGAAAGGACGACAATGGCGAGTCAGGTTCCGGCCCGGATGACGGCCGTGCAGTTGACCGGGCACGGGGGTATCGAGACTCTCCGATATCGAGAAAACGTTCCGACGCCCGTGCCCGGGGTTGGTGAGGTCTTGATCAAGGTGGCCGCCGCTGGCGTCAACAACACCGATATCAACACCCGTATCGGCTGGTATTCGAAGAAGGTCACGGACGCGACCGGCGCCGGCGGCGTCGATGGGTTCGGCGAGATCGACCGTGACGATGCCACGTGGTCCGGCGCGCCCATGGCGTTCCCACGCATTCAGGGCGCGGACTGTTGCGGCCGAATCGTCGCCGCCGGCGCCGGGGCGGACGCCGCGCGCATCGGCGAGCGGGTGATCGTTCGCAACATGCTTCGAAGCTATGTCGATTATCGGCCGTTTGAATGCTGGACCTTCGGGTCGGAGTGCGACGGCGGGTTTGCGCAATACGCGAAAGCGCCGTCTCGTGAGGCGTACGCCGTGAATTGCGATTGGACGGACGCGGAACTGGCGTCCGTTCCGTGCGCCTATTCGACGGCGGAGAACATGCTGCATCGGGCGTCCGTCGGTGCTGAAAGGGTCTTGATCACAGGTGCGTCCGGCGGCGTCGGGTCAGCAGCGGTGCAGTTGGCGAAGCGTCGCGGAGCACAGGTCATCGCCGTTGCCAGTGCGTCAAAGGCCGATGCGGTCCGCGCAATCGGCGCCGATGAGGTTGTCGGCCGAAATGCCGATCTTGCCGCAGTCATCGGGCGCGATGCCGTCGATGTCGTCGTCGATCTTGTAGCGGGTGGCGCCTGGCCGCCATTGCTGGACGTTCTCAAACGCGGAGGTCGTTACGTCACGGCCGGGGCGATCGCTGGCTCGCTCGTCCAACTGGACGTTCGAACGCTCTATCTCCATGACCTTTCGTTGTTCGGGTGTACATTCCAGGACGATGTCGTGTTCGAGAACCTCGTCTCCTACATCGAACGGGGCGAGATACGCCCGATCGTTGCAAAGACGTTTCCGCTCAGCGACATCGGCCAGGCGCAGGAGGAGTTCCTTGCCAAGAAATTCATCGGCAAGCTTGTTCTGATCCCGCCTGTCTGAAGGAGGTCTCGCGCCGCTGCTTGCCCCCGAGTCGTAGCGGTACGGCGTGACCTGGGTTCTTGGGAACCTGTTCGAGATACAGAATACCCGTACGGGGTGCGCCGTATGGAATGCCGGTGCCGCGTCCACGCCGACACCGGCTCCATACGACTCACGATGTTATGAAGCCCGTCGCGCTCTACCGGAAAAGGCGGGGCGTAGAGCAGTCCGCCGTCCGTCCACTGCGCGTTGAGACCCCGGGCGAGGCCGATGGGCGTCTTCGTGCCGAGATGGGCCTCGAAAACCTCACCGTAGTTGCCCACCTGCGCGATCACGTTGACCGCCCAGTCCTTGGACAGCCCCAGCCGTTCGCGGCCCTGCAGTTCCTCGACTCCGAGCAGCCGGTTGACCTCCTTGTTCTTGTTTTCCTTCGACGCCATCGCCTTCACGTTCTTGGAGCTCACGCCCATTTCCTCGGCCGCGATCATGGCGTTCAGGCTCCAGCGCACGATGTCCGCCCACTGGTCGTCGCCGTGGCGCACCAGCGGCCCCAACGGCTCCTTGGAAATGATCTCGGGCAGCACCACGTGGGCGTCC
>JAPOQB010000619.1 GCA_026710965.1 Deltaproteobacteria bacterium
AACAGCGAGATGAGGAAACTGAAAATCAGATAACTCAGGAATCGGGTGCGCTCCGCCATGGCGCCGGCCACGATGGTGGCGGCGGTGGCACAGAACATCAGTTGGAAGAACCACGCCGTCAAGGTGGGAACCGACGTCCAGCTCAGAGACGGGTACAGGTCACCCGTGCCCGCCGAAACGAAGAATCCGGTCGTGCCCAGGAAGGCGTTGCCATTGCCGAACATGATGCCGAAACCCAGGATCCAGAACCCCAGGGCGGCCATGGAGAAGTCGCCGACGTTCTTCATCATGATGTTGGCCACATTCTTGGCGCGGGTGAATCCGCCCTCGACCATGGCAAAGCCCGCCTGCATGAGGAACACCAGTATGCCCGCGATGCACGTCCACAAGGTGTCCACCGCTACCTGCAACTCCGGCACCGGCTTCCCGTCGACCTTGCCGTCCAGCGCATACGCGATGGCGGGCAAGAGCAACAGTGCCAGCCCCATGACAGTGATGATACGCAGTCGTCTCAGCATGGACTGATCCTCCAAGCCCCTTCCATCAGTCGTCTCCCCGCGTCCTCAACGTAGCGGAATGCGGATGACGACACCGCCCATGACGTCCCCCGCCTTGAAGTCGTTCCGCGGACTGTCCTCGTGGGCGTTGTGACAGGTCACGCACGAAGGCGAGACGGCGACGTCGGCATACACCGCGGTGAAATACTCAACGTCGCCCATCGTCTCCCGGCCATAGAAGGGCTTCGACGGGTTCTCGGCGACGCTATCCAGTCCAGCGACTTCCACCTCGGTCTTGGGCGCGTTCTCCTTGTTGAGGGGCCACTTGGACAGTAGCGCGTAGCTGAACGCATCGGTCTGCTTGGCCACCAATCCCGCGCTCATGCGGAACATCTGCGCCGGCAGCGGCAAGGCTTTCTGGTTGTCCCAGTGCTCGCTGGCCTTGATCACCTCCTCAACGTCCTGAAGGCGATAGACCACCTGGTTGGAATAGACGGTACGGTCGGCCGCCATGACGGCGAACAGCGCATCCGCCATCTTGCTCGGGGAAATCCCCGTCGATTCGGCGGGTCCGCCCGAGGGCTTGCTGTCACAAGCGGCCAGCCCCGCAACCAATACGGCGGCGGCGAGGTGAAGAAGACTCTGTCTGGTCGGCAAGCGTTTCATGACTCACTACCCCCTTCTTCGCGGCGGACCGGAACGATTTCTTTTCCGCGCCAACGCCCTGTCGATGCTCCGGACCCACCCGGCCGAACCCGGCGACCACCAGTCGCCGGCGCTCTGCGCGGGGAGCGTGTCCTGTTGTCCGGGCTGAGTCGTCGTGGCGTTTCATCGGAGCATCATGAACGCCGATAACGCCAAGGAAAACGATGCGCGGGGTCGTCCACGGTTTTCCGGAACAGTCCTCCGTAACGATAATCCCAAAGGGTAAAAGTTGCAAGTATCAGCATAGAATTGCCAAACAGGATACCAATTAAACTTACTTTTCTAAAACCACTTACATATAGCCAAACACCAGAGATTTTGATAATATTCAGCCTGTTGTCGCAAACTGAACCTGCCTTTTCTTGAACGCGGGCTCTGATGCAACGCGCCTGACCGGACGCGGCGCGGTCCGAGAGCGATCAGGCAAGGAGAGCTGGATCGGAGAACTCTAACTCTTTCGACTGTGCCGGCTTCAGTTGTCTCGGCAAGCCGGATTTCGCGCCGAGGGTCCACGACACAGGCGCGAAGTCCCGTCGAGGCCGGCACTCGGGAGCTCCTCCATGGAACGTAAAGAGACGGAAAACAGAGAACCACGAACCGGAGTCGATTCACCTGAACAAGACTCCGCCCCGGTTACGGATGATGCGACCCGCGGCGATGCGGAGGGAGTCGTCGGTTCTCCCTGGTGGGAGGGCGGTTCGGGGCTCGAAGAAGCAGCCGAGGAGGAGCCCGATACGCCCAGGGGCACGGGATACATCTACAGGGGAGTGCGGTACGGCGAGCCCATTCCCGAGACCAAGTCTCAGCCGACGGAAGATCCGGGCGACGACGACGACCCGGTGGACTTGTCTGTCCTGGCCGTGATGTCAGAGGACCAACCGGCCATCCCTCCCGCCGAAGGGGAGGAGGCCGATGAACCCGTCGCCGATACTCCATGGTGGCAGGCCCGCTCCAGGCCCGAAGAGGCGGCGGAGGAGGAGCCCGGGACGGGATACGACGAGTCCTTTCCCGAGCCCAAGTCCCAACCGACGGAAGACCCGGGCGACGACGCTGACCCGGTGGTCTTGTCCGTCCCGGCTGCAATGTCGACGGACCAACCGGCCGTCCCTCCCGCCGAAGCGAAGGAAGCCGATGAACCCGTCGCCGGTGCTCGGTTGTGGCAGGCCGGCTCAGGGCTGGAGGAAACCCCCGAGGAGGAGTCCGCCGCGGAAAGCGAGACCGAGGACACACCCCTGGCGGCGCACGATAGGCTCGAGGGGATGGGATACGGCGAACCCCACTCCGAGCCGGAGATACAAACCCCGGACGACGACGATGAACCGGTGGTCTTGTCTGTCCCGGCTGCGATGTCGACGGACCAACCGGCCGTCCCTCCCGCCGAAGCGGAGGAAGTGCATGAACCCATCGTCGCTCCTCCATGGTGGCGGTCCAGCTCGGGGCTGGAGGAAACGTTCGAGCAGGAGCCCGGCGCGGAAAGCGAGACCGAGGACACACCCCTGGCGGCGCACGATATCTTCAGGCGGACGGGATACGGCGAGCCCCACCCCGAGCCGGAGATACAAACCCCGGACGACGACGATGAACCGGTGGACACGGCCACACCGGCCACGATGTCGACGGACCAACCGGCCGTCCCTCCCGCCGACCGGGAGGAACCGCGCGGTATGGACGCCAGGGAAGAGCCGGCGGTCCATCACCCGGAGCCCGACCGAGAACCTCCTGGTCCGCCAGCCGGCTTGCCCGTCGCAACGGAAGGGCTGGCGGAACGTCCGCCCGCCGAACTGATTCGCGCTATCGTCGCCGAGGTCTGTCCCGGCGAGCTGCTTTTGGTCGAAGCAGACGTTGCTCCATTGCCGGAGTGGGCTCACACGGCTGCGACCGCCGCCCGGAACGACCTGGACCGGCGCTCGGGCGAACACACGCCGATCGATGCCGGTGAGTATCTTCGATTGGCGATCGTTGAGAACGCCATGGGCCTTCACGACGAAGCCGACAACCATCTCAAGGAGGCGCTGCCGCGAAGCGACGGGTTCGGGCCTGTCCTGAACGCACTGGCCGTCACCAGCCTGGCGCGCGGGAAAATCGCTCCGGCCATCGTCTACTGCAGGGAGGCGCTCCGCGAGACCGGTGGAGACGATTCCGTCCGCGCCGCCGCTTCATCCAACCTGGGAGATCTTTATGATCTTCAGGGAGATACAGCCCGGGCGGCCGAGGCGTACGAGACGGCCATCAAGTGCCTTCAAGCACGGGAGGACCCTCGCTGGCTCTCGCGGCTGCACCTGCGCGCCGGCCGCCTCTACCGGCGCATGGGGCAGGCGGACAAGGCGCGCCTGCACCTTTCCGATTCGGTCCGGCTGTTCAAGGACTCCGGCGACCTGGCCGGACACGTCCAGTCCCTCGCGGCGCTTGGCTCGGCCTTGACCGAGTCGGGATTGACCGACCTCGCTCTCAGAAATTTCGAAGAGGCAGTGCGGATTTGCCTGAGGACCGGAGACAAGCCCGGTGCCGCGCTGGTGCAGGACGAATTGGGGATCGCCTACACGGTCCAGGACCAGTTGACGCGCGCTCTGGCGTATTTCGAAAGCGCCCTTTGGCTTCACCGCGAGTTGGGCAACCGAAAGGCCGAGGCCGCCACCCTGAGCAACATGGCGAAAATTCATGATTCCCGGGGCGACAGCGGCGAGGCACGGCAGTTATACGAGTCCGCCTTGGAGATCGATCCGCAGGTCGGCCGCGCCGGCCTGCCACATCCTGCAAGCGGCGATCAGGGAGGCGCGCGCGCCAAGCTCCTGCAGGCAGAGGAGATCCTCAGCCGCGCCGAATCGGCGGAGCAGCAGGAATACGTGCAGCGGATGATCGAAAAGCCCGGGACGGAGCCCGAGGGTCTTGGGTGACGGGGAAATAGGAAGCCGCAGGAGGTACCCTTTCGCATGACTCATTCTCTTGGTGTTCGTTTCGGGTTGGCCGTGTTCTTCCTCGTCTGGGTGCCGCTGCTGGC
>JAPOQB010000620.1 GCA_026710965.1 Deltaproteobacteria bacterium
AGGCCGTAGACTTCGTCCAGACTGCCGGAGATGTCGTCGTCTCGCACGAACGCTCCCATTTCCAGGTTTTCCTGGACGCTCATGGAGCGGAACACGTTGTCGGTCTGCGGCACGAATCCCATGCCCTTGTGGGCCCGCGCCTGGGGGGCCAGCGGGGTGATGTCCTCGCCGTCCAGACGCACCGTGCCCGATCGCAGCGCCAGCATGCCGAACAGCGCCCGCATGGCCGTGGACTTGCCGGCGCCGTTGGGTCCCACCACCACGGTGATCTCTCCGCGCTCCGCGGCGATGGCGCAACCTCGCAGTATATCGGGGCCGCCATAGCCCCCGGTCAGATCCTCGCCCACCAGCAGGCTCACGCGGTCCGCTCCCGGCGGGTCACAAGCCCGCGACCGAGGTAGGCCTCGATGACCCTTTCGTCGGATTGCACCACGGGCGCGGGCCCCTGCGTCAGCACGGTTCCGTTGGTCATAACGATGACCGGATCGCACAGGAGCGAGATCAACTCCATGTCGTGCTCGATGATGCAGAAGGTGTAGCCGTGGTGGAGGTTGAGACGCAGGATGGCGCCAGCGATGTCCTTGAGCAGCGTGCGATTGACGCCCGCGCCCACCTCGTCGAGCAGCACCACCCGGGGCTCCGCCATCATGGTGCGGCCCAGCTCCAGGAGCTTCTTCTGCCCGCCCGAGAGGTTCCCGGCCAGCTCCCCCGCCACCGGCTCGAGGTTCAGGAACTCGATGACCTCGTCGGCGCGGGCGCCAATGGCCTCTTCCTGCGCGCGGATCTTCCCGGGCCGGAACCAAACGTCCAGCAGGTCCTCGCCGGACTGGCCGGCGGGCACGGTCATGAGGTTTTCCCGGACGGTCAGGGTGGAGAATTCGTGGGCGATCTGGAAGGTGCGCAACACGCCCTTGGCGAATAGCTCGTGGGGCGTGAGACCGGTGACGTCCTCGCCTTCGAGGTAAACCCGGCCTGAGGTTGGCTTGTGGACCCCGGCGACGACGTTGAAAAGCGTGGTCTTGCCGGCGCCGTTGGGGCCGATGAGTCCGGTGATGGAGCCGCGCTCGATGGTGAGGGAGGCGCCGTCAACGGCCCGGATGCCGCCGAAGTGCATGTGCAGGTTTTCTACGGCGATCATCCTGCGTCTCCGGGGCGGGAAAGGACGGATCCCTTCCCGCCCCCATGCTTGCGAGACTACCGGTACTTGACCGTCGCGATCTTGCCGTCCTTGATGACGATCTGCCGGTAGTTGCCGGCGCTCTCGCCCGGCCCGATCAGCTCCACCGCCGAGGCCCCGACATAGTCCACGTCGCCGCCGGCGGCGAGGATCTTGAGCCCCTTGGCCAGTTCGCCCGGATAGATCTTCTCGCCCGGCGCGTTGGCCACCATCATGACCTTGTCCTTGAGCTTGCCGCTCTCGGCCGACTTCGCCGCCTGCATGGCGAGCATGATCAGGGCGGCCGCGTCATAGGATTCGGGTACGAACGGGCTGTCCGACTTGACTTTCGCCGCCTTGGCGATCTCGCCGAGCTTGGCCGTTCCCGGACTGTCGGTGCCCGGGTGGGCGCCAATGGCACCTTCGAGGCCCTTGCCGATGGCCTTGACCAGGGAATCGCTGATCATGCCGTCGGGCAGATAGAACTTGTCGAAGGCGCCGGTGTCGAGGGCGCCCTGGATGATGCCCTTACCGCCCTGGTCGGCGTAGCCGGCCACGATCAGGATGTCGCCGCCCGCGGCGGCCAGTGCCGCCACCTCGGCGCTGTAGTCGCCCTTGCCGTCTTCATGGGGCGCCGAGATCGTGATCTTGCCGCCGCCCTTTTTCACATTCGCGGCGATGCTGTCCGCCAGACCCTTGCCGTAGTCGTTGTTGGTGTAGGTCAGCGCGGCCTCCTTGACCCCCATCTCCTTCAGGATGTCGGCAATGATCGCCCCCTGGCGGGCGTCGGACGGAGCGGTCCGGAAGAAGAGGCCGTCGTCCTCGATGGTGGAAAGGGAGGGCGAAGTGGCCGACGGCGAGATCATCACGATGCCGTTGGGCTTGGCCACGTTTTTGAGCATGGCCGTGGTAACACCCGAACAGTCGCCGCCGACGATGGCGTTCACCTTGTCCGAGGTCACGATCCGTTCGGTGGCCGCGGACCCGGCGGCGGAGTCGCCGCAGGTGGAGTCGGCGCGGACGGAGATGACCTTCGCGCCGCCCAGCAGCGCGCCGCTGTCGCTGACTTCCTTCATCGCCAGCTCGGCGCCTGCCGCCATCTGGGGGGTCAGCGACTCGATGGGTCCGGTATAACCGAACACCACGCCCAGCTTGACGTCGGCCGCAAGGGCCGCGCCAGCCCACGTCGAAACGAAGACAAACAGGATGCCGGCAATCAGTTTTCTCATGGCTCTCTCCTTATTGTGATCGTTGACCCCAACGTTACTCAAGGACAACTCTCCCCATTTCAAGAATACAGATCCCGTTGCGGGACACAAGCGCAGAGTATGGTTGACAGTCGCGAGCCCGGGGGCTCGTCGGTCCCCATCCCTATGCACCATTTCCCCCTTTCATATCAAAAGGTACGCAAAAATTTCCAACGCCCCCGGTTCACGACCCGGCCTCTTGAAGTTGTTTCACCCCGTTCAGGGCCGCGATCTTGTACGCCTCCCCCATGGTCGGGAAATTGAAGACATTGTCGATGAAATAGTCGATGGTGCCATGGTAGCTCAGCACCGCTTGCCCGATATGGATCAGCTCGCAGGCCTGGTCGCCGATGATGTGCACGCCGAGAAGGTGCCAGCCGTTGGGCGAGAACAACAGGGTGAGCATGCCGTGCGGGTCGCCGATGATGCCGGCCTTGGTGACCTCCTCGTAGGTGGCCTCCCCCTTGGCATAGGGGATGCCCTTGGCGTCCAGTTCCTGTTGCGTATAACCGATCATGGCGATCTCGGGGATGGTGTAGACGCACATGGGGAACAGCGTCCGGCGCCCGCCCGCCCGGCGCCCCAACGCGTAGTTGGCGGCCATGCGGCCCTGTTCGCTGCTGGTGGAGGCCAGCGCCGGAAAGCCGACGACATCGCCGGCTGCATAGATGCTCGGGACCGACGTCTGGAACAGCTCGTTGACCTTGATCAACCCGTGCTCGGTGGTCTCCACCCCCACGTCCTCCAGCCCCAGGACCTTGACGGCCACCTCGCGTCCGCTGGCCACGATCACCGCGTCCGCCTCCAGCACCCGGCCGTCGGCGAGCGAGACCCGCGCTTTTTCCTCCGGCCCGGACATCCGCTCGATCCTGTCGTACCAAGCGCCCCAGACGAATTCGACGCCGTAGTCCTCCATGCGCCGGATCAGCATGTCGACGATGGGCCGCTCGGCGAAGGTGAGAAAGGTATGGTCCCGCTGAATCAGCGACACCTTGCAGCCCAGAACCGCAAAAGCCGAGCCGTATTCCGCGCCGATGACCCCGGCGCCGACGACGATCAGCGATTCCGGCAGCGCCTTGCGCTTGAGCTCCAGGGTGAACACGGAGTCGGAATCGAAGATGACCTCGTTGTCGATGGGGATGTCGGGCACGAAGCGGGGCCTCGACCCCGCGGCGATGATGATCTTCTCCGCCCTGAGGTTGATGGACTCCATCGGGTTCTTGAGCACCCACGCGTGCACCGAGTTGGGACCGTCCAGGGTCGCATGGTAACCGCGGAAGACCTCGATGCGGTTGCGGTCGCGGTAGACCTGCAGTTGCTCCTCCATCGTCGCCACCCGCCGTTCCACCACCTTCCGCACCCGGATGAAAAGGTCCGACAGGGTGATGTCTTTCTTTTCGGTGAAATCGGTGCCGTAGAAGGGGCGCTGCCGGACCCCGCGAAGATAGATGATGGCCTCGCGCAGGGTCTTGCTGGGTATGGTGCCGGAGAGGAGGGTGATCCCGCCCACGGTCTCCTGCCTTTCCAGAACGGCGACCCTGGCGCCCAGCTCGCACGCCTGGATGGCGGCCGTGTAACCCGCGGGACCGCTGCCGATGACGATGACGTCGTAGTCGAAAGCCTGCATGAGTTGTGTGTCCGTCGCAGTCCGTTCAGCTCCGGGTCCGGTCGGTTGAATGGGGCGGCTCAGGCCGTATCGGCCATCTTTCCTTGAAGAAACTCAATAGCAATAGCAAGTGGAAATGTCACGCCGGGCGGGGAATGACGATACACTAGGCGCCGGTCAGCGCTCGGTACGCCAGCATCGCCCCGGTGCAGATCAGCAGCACGAGGATGGCGCGGTTGAACGTTTGCTGGCGGACCCGGTCCTGCGCCTTCAGACCCAGGTAGAAGCTCACGAGAATGAACGCGGTGACGAACAACGATAGCTTCATCGCCTCGACGGTAAACAGGCCCCAGGTAGAGATGGCGACGATCTGCCAGAACTTGGCCATGATGAAGGCGGTGGAGATGGCCTTGACGAAATCCGCCTTGTCGAGCCTGAGGCCGTGGAGGTAGATGGCCATGACCGGCCCCATGGTATTGGTCAGTCCCAGGAAGAAGCCGCCGGCGAATCCCATGACCGGAGACATCAGCGGCTCCGCCCGCGGTGACGTGGTGAGGGTCAGCGAGAACAGTCCCGACCCCGCGAAGAGGATGACCACCGTCCCCAGGATGAGGTTCAGCACCCACAGAGGAAGCTGGGTCAGCTCCCAGGTGCCGAGGAACACGCCCGCCAGGGCGAACAGGAACATGGACGAGAAGCGCCGGAACGTGGCGGTGGGGACGCCGTGGCGGAAAATCTGGCTCAGGTCCATCACCACGCTGGGGAGCACCAGCACCACGATGGCCATGCGGATGTCGAGCAGCAGCGTCAGCATGGGGGTGGCGATAAGCGGGAATCCCATGCCGATGGCGCCCTTGACGAAGCCCGCGAAGAAGATGGCCGCGGCCACCAGGACCAGAGTGCCGTCAAGTTCCATCGCGCGGAGTGCTTCGCCTGAAACCCGCCGCTAGTGTGTTGTCTGGTTAATTCGCGTCATAATCTGCGGAGGATTTTTTGTCGTCGGCAAGGCGCGATGACGAGCAGTGGCGGGCACCACGCGAGGAAGAGCAACGCAGCCGACGGCGAAAAAGACCCGCAGATTATGATGCGAATTAACCAGACACCACACTAGGAGCCTGTCGGATTCTTGCGTCCTTCGACTTCGCTTCGCGAAGCCTGTCCTGAGCTTTGTCGAAGGGCTCAGGACGAACGGTTCGATTTCCTCAGGACCGTTCGTCCTGAGCGTAGCGAAGCGAAGTCGAAGGACGCTACCTACGGCTTCCATCGCTTCTGCACGTCCTGCAGTTGCTCGCCGCGCGCCACGGAAACGGCGCGCTGGTCCAGCTTGGCACCGATGGAATGGTGCTCGCCCCGGACCGCCAGGGCGGCCTCCTCGTCGAGCTCCGGCGGCCACAGGCCCAGCGAATAACCGTGCCACGGGTTGCCGTACTTGAGCTCCGGCATGCCCAGCTCGTCCCAGAGCTTCCGCGCCCGCTCCATGTACTCCCGGGTGGGCAGCGACACCGGCGGGAACTCCGCCTTCTTGGTGGCGTCGATGAGCAGCGAGGAGTCCTCGCTGTCGTAGTCGCCGGCGTGGCCGTGCATGCGCACCAGGTTGATGGGCGAGTGCACCGTCTGGCGGCCCTCGATGATGCGAACGTCCTTGTGCGGCTGGGAGCGGTGGCAGATGGCCCAGTTGACCGCGGCGAAGTTCTCCGGGTCGATGTCGTCGTCCACCGCGATCACCACCTTGCCGAGGTCGTAGCGGAAGCCCAGCACCGCCATCATTGCCTGCCAGGGCTCGAGCTTGTGGCTTTTGCGCATCTGCACCACCACGAACTGGCGCAGGTTCACCAGCGGCTCGTGCATGCCCACCCGCACCACGCTCTTGAGGCTGCAGTGGTTGCGCAGGTGGTCCAGCACCAGCGACTCCCAGCCGCGGTGCTTGATCTTGCTGCTCTCGCTCGGCGTCACCTGGCTCAGCACGCCCACGTAGTGGGGATTCCTCCGGTGGGTGATGCAGGTCACCTCGAACACCGGGCTCAGGCTCCGGGGGTCCATGTAGCCGTGGGACTCGCCGAAGGGGCCCTCGGGCTCGAGCACGTCCGTGCGGATGTAACCCTCGATGACGATCTCCGCGTTGGCCGGCACCTCCAGGTCCACGGTCTCGCACTTGACCAGCTCCATGGGCCGGCCCAGGATGGCGCCGGCCACGCCCAGCTCGTCCACCCCGTAGGCGATCTTCTGCACCGCCACGTAGGAGAGGCAGGGCACCGCGCCGATGACCCCGGCCGCGGGCAGCCGCTGGCCCAGGGCGTTGGCCTTGTTCCAGTGAATGGCCAGGTCCTGCTGCGCGCTGATCAGGTAGACGCCGGTCTTGGTGGGGGACTTGATCTGGCCGCGGTAGTTGCCGACGTTGCGGATGCCGGTCTCCGGGTCCTTGGTGATCCAGTGGCAGGCGGTGAAGTAGGGCCCGTTGTCGAACCCCGGCGTCGAGATCGGCACCGGGAACTCGTCGAGGCCGCCGTGCTCCAGGAGACCGTCGCCGACGTGGATCTCTTCCTTCACCGGGCCGGTCTCCACCAGCTCCGGCGCCAGCGGCGCGGCCACCGCCGCCGACCACTTCTCGAAGCTCTTGCCGGGCTCACAGCCCATGCCCAGGGCGTAGATGGCCTCGTTGGACGCCAGCGCCCCCAGCACCACCGGCGTCTCGTAGCGCCGGCCCTTGGCGTTTGTCACGTTGTCGAACAGGAACGCCTTGCGTTCGTGGTCCGGCAGCCCCAGGAACTGCCAGCGCACCAGAGGATGCAATTCCGTGTCCTTGTCCACCGGGGCGGCCACCCGCAGCAAGAGGCCCTGCCGGTCAAG
>JAPOQB010000421.1 GCA_026710965.1 Deltaproteobacteria bacterium
CTGACGCCGCGATACCGGTCGGTGACGTAGTCGTTGTAGCCGCGGCACACCTTCACGACGTAACTGGGCTGCTGGATGAAGCCCAGGGACAGACCCTCGGTGGCGTACAGCACCGAGTCCGTGATCTCCGCCTTCTTCACGAACTCGAAGATGTCCTCGCCGGAGCCCGGCCGGCCGTCACTGGCCCTGACCGGGTTGATGCGGTTCTCCGCGGTCATTTCCTCGGTTTCCGGGTAGTGCATGCCGTCGATGGAGGGAAACACCCCGGCCCGGTTCCGGGGCGGATTCAACGCGTAGTCCCTGGCTTCGGCTACCATGTACTCCGCCATCTCGGGTATGGATTCGATCAGATGGCCGTCGGCGTCGACAACGGAAATCTCGCTCATATCAACCTCCTGTGTGGTCAGGGTCCGCAGATTGCCTAACACCCGGGCGACGTTGAGGTCAACCGGACATTTCTCCGCCGCGCGTTCGCCGGGCTGCGCGGCTCAGTCCCTTCGGAACCTCAGGGGCAACACGATGCACGCGCCCAACAGCAGACAGGCGCCCGGGAAGAAGAAGGCCGTCATGATGCCGAAACGTTCGCTGAGATATCCCGCCAGCGTGGGCGCCGGCACCACCAGGATGTGGGTGCCGAAGGACACCAGTCCGAAAGAGGATGCCTGGCTCTCCTTTCCCGCCGCGTCCAGCGCCGCCGCCGTCGTCACGTTGGCCACGGTGTAGAAGAGAAACCCGATGGCGACGACCACGATCGCCAGCGCCACTTCGTTGGTCGCCCACTGCAGGAGGAAGTACACGACCCCAAGGATCACCAGCGAAGGCGCCAGCACCGGCTTGCGGCCCAAACGGTCCGACAGCACCCCCATCACGGGCTGGGCCACCAGGCCCGAAACCGCCATGCACGTCAGATAAACGCCCATGAGCCCCAGGCTGTAGCCCAGGTGCTCGGCGAGGTAGATGGGCAGAAACGTCATGGTCACCTGCCGTGCGATCTGGTTGAAACTCCGCACCAGCATCACGGCGAGGATCACCGGATTCCGCATCAGCCCCTTCATCTCCCGGAACAGCTTGGGCTTCTTCACCGGGATCTCGTCGCCCTCGAACATGCGCGCGGCAAAGATCCACACCAACCCCGCCGCGGCGAGCCCTACCAGGAACTGGCTTTGCATCACCCGTTGCCATGCGAAGTTCTCCAGCAAGAAACCCATGGCCAGCGGAGTCACGGTGTTGCCCAGGGTGGCGCCCATGCCGTAGACCGCAATGGCCGTGGCCCGGCGCTCCGGGAACTGGTTCGAAAGCGAGGCCACCGACGCCGGATGAAACAGCGTGGTTCCCACGGCCAGGAGCGCGACGGCAAGCAGCGCCCAGCCGTAGCCGGACAGTGCCCCGAACACCCAGCAGAAAAGCGCCATGCACACCAGCGACGACGTCACGATGAGCCCGCGCCGGTGAACCCAGGTGTCGGCAAGCATTCCCGACGGGACGTCCAACGCCGCCTGAGCGAACATCCGCATGGAGGCGAGACCGCCCACCTGCACGTCGTTGAGTCCCATGCTCGACTTGAAGACCGGCCCCAGCACGGGCAGGAGCTGCATGAACCAGTGGATGACGGAATGGGCCAGGGTGATGAAACCCAGGAGCCTGAGGCGCTGCCGGCCTACCTGGCCGGCCAGAGTGCGAAGCGATTCGAGTGTCTTCATGAGGGTACGCCGAATCCGGCAGCCGCCGGCATCGGACGCGGGATGCAGGGGCAGGTTTCAGACCCGCCCGTGCCCGCGTCGCTCTACCGGTCGATACAGGCTCCTAACCCGCCCCGTTGACCCCGCGGGCCTGGAGCACGAGCCGGGTCTTCATTTCGTGGAGCCGCGCTTCGAGGCCCACCGGATATTCGTGCGGGTTCACCCGGCGTTTGATGCTGTTGTGGAAACCCGCCAACTCGGCCTGGGCCCGCTCCCGGGCCGCGTGCACCGACGGCACTTCGTAAATCAGCTCGCCTTCGCGGAACACCGGCACCAGCAGGTCGTCGAACTCGGTGCCGCCGCCGATGTGCTTCCTGCGGGTCATGTTCATGGGGTCGACGATGTTGCAGCCGTCGGCGATGCCCAGGGACTCATCGTAGATCGCGTCCGCCACGAACCGGTCTCCCCGGCGGAAACGCCGTGTCTGAAGGATGCCCGGCGTCGATACCTTGATGGCCTGCTCCGAGAGCTTCACCTTGTTGATCCACTCGTTCCCCTCGGAACGCACGCATGACAACTTGTAAACGCCGCCCAGGGCGGGCTGGTCGTAGCCGGTGGCCAGCTTGGTGCCGACGCCCCAGACGTTGATGCGCGCACCCTCCTCCTTGAGCGACGCGATGACGTGCTCGTCGAGATCGTTGCTGCCGACGATGACCGCGTCCGGGAAGCCTGCGTCATCCAGGATGTGGCGCGCTTCGATGCTGAGGAAGGCCAGGTCTCCGGAATCGAGGCGGATGCCCACCATCTCGTGACCCCGCTCCCGCAGCTTGCGGCCGATCTCCACCGCCCTCCGCACGCCGTTCAGGCTGTCGAACGTATCCACCAGCAGGAGACAGTTGTTGGGCATGGCGTCGGCGTAGGTCTCGAAAGCCTCCATCTCGTCGCCGAAGGACAACACCCAACTGTGGGCGTGGGTCCCCTTGACCGGTATGTCGAAAAGCTTCCCGGCAAGGGCGTTGGAGGTTCCCGCGCAGCCGCCCACGTAGGCCGCCCGGCTCGCCGCCAGCGCTCCGTCGAACCCCTGTGCCCTTCTCAATCCGAACTCCAGCACCGGCTCGCCGCGGGCGGACTGGCACACCCGCGCCGCCTTGGTGGCGATGAGGGTCTGAAAACAGATGATGTTGAGCAGCACCGTCTCCAGGATCTGGCACTGCAGGATGGGACCCCGGATCCGCACCAGGGGCTCGTGCGGGAACACCACCGTCCCCTCGGGAATGGCGTCCACGTCGCAGACAAACCGGCAGTCCCGAAGATAATCGAGAAA
>JAPOQB010000922.1 GCA_026710965.1 Deltaproteobacteria bacterium
TCGACTTCGCTTCGCTACGCTCAGGGCGAACGGAAACGATCCCAACACCGTTCACCCTGAGCGTAGCTCGGCGTGAGCCGAGCGAAGTCGAAGGGCGCCATTCTTCCCCTACGTTCCGGTGCCGGCCATGGGGGCTCCGGGCTCGCGCTCCAGGTCCACCGCGGCATCGAGGCGGAAGAACTCGATGGCGTTGCCGGCCAGCATGGCGTAGCGTTCCTCTTCGCTCACACCCGTGAAGGTCTCGTTTATGACGTCCTGAGAGTGCGGCCAGTTCCCGGTGGCGTGGGCGAAGTCGCTGCCCCACATCAGGATGTTCACGCCGATCTCCTTGCGGCACTTGACCCCCCAGGGGTCGCGCATGAAACCCCATAGGGAGTTGTCGCGCAGATACTCGCTGGGCCGCCGGGCGGTGGGCTTGATGCCGTAGTCGCGTTCTCCCCAGTAGCGGTTGCGTTCGTAGTTGTCGTCGATCTGGTCGTAGCTGTACGGCAGCCAGCCGCACTGGCTTTCGGCCCAGTAGACCCGGAGCTCCGGCAACCGGTCGAAGACCCCCGCCATGGCCATCTGCAACGGCGCGATGGGCTGCTCCCCGGCAAAGCGGAACAGCAGCGTCACCGGATCGCGCTCGGACTTGGGCCCGCCGCCGTCGGGGTAGATGAAGATGGGGCCCTTGCTGCCGAGTCGGGTGGTGCCGCCGAACGTGTGCGAGGCAACGGGCATCTTCAGGTCCACGGCCGCCTCCCAGAAGCGGTCGTCCTCAGGGGTGACGTAGGAATGGCCGGCGGGAAAGCGATGGAGGTTCACGCCCTTGAGGCCCGCCCCGGCGCAGTACTCCATCTCCGCCACGGCGTCGTCCACGCCGGTGTCGGGGAGGACCCCCATGGCGATGAGCCGGTTGGGGCTGTAGGCGCAGTATTCCTCGGCGAGCCATTGGTTGTAGGCGCGGATCATGGCCTTGTAGGCCTCGTCGTCCGCAATGCCGCGCCAGAACATAGGATAGGAGCCGTGGGTGAAGAGCACCTCGGCATCCACCCGGTCCTGGTCCTGTTCCCAGAGCCGCTGCTCCGCCGCGCCCGTGCCCGGCCCCTCGAACCAGTACTTCTGGAGACCGTGCTGTTCGTAGGGAATGCCGGTGATGGTGGTGGCGCCGGGGCTCCGGGGCGGGCGGTTCTCGACGATGATCCCCTCGTCGCCGCTGGCCAGGATCACCGTCCTCGGCGCCCGGTCGCGCCAGCGTTGCGGCACCCGGCCCGTCCAGCGTTCCGGCCGGATATCGAGGTGGGAATCCGCCGAGATGCATCGGTAGTGTCGCGCCATGGTTACCGTCCTTCCTCGAAGAACTCGTTGAACATGCCCTCAACCTTCTTCACGATAGAGCCCGATACTCTCGAGAAGCGGGCGATCATTGACCGAGAACAGGATGACGGGCTCGGTGGATGACTCGTTGCGGAACCGGTGCCAATACCACGAGGGGATAACGAAGCAGTCCCTTTCACCCCAATCGAGCACCTCCTCTTCGGTCTTGCTCCCTCCGATCTTCGTGTGACCCGAGCCCCGGACGACGTGGTAGATGGCGTTCCCGGTATGCCGGTGACCGACCGTCTCTTCACCGGGACGCAGCATCTGCACCCGGCAGCCCAGAGTCGCCGTCGTGGGCCCGCCGTCCAGCGGGTTGGCGTAGTCCAGCACCACCGCGTCGTGGGGATCGCCCTCGCCGGCGGCCGCCAACTCCTCCAGGGTCTCCAGCGTGTCCTTCCAAGGGTACTTCACCGGAAACGGCCCCTCCCCTTCCAGCGCCGCGCTGGAGCGCAAGCCTCCCA
>JAPOQB010000625.1 GCA_026710965.1 Deltaproteobacteria bacterium
CACCGAAGGCGGCAGCAAAAAACCGGTCCCACGATCTACCGGACGAAAGTTACTCATACCACACACTCTCCATGGTTAAATCTACAGACAACTATACAACATCTTGTGGTGCCCTGCACCTCAAGTCCGACAGGCTGCTAGGGAAGTTCCGATCAACGCTGCGGACCATGATGGCGCCCTTCGACTTCGCTTCGCTACGCTCAGGGCGAACGGTTTTTGATTGGGTTCCCAGACGGTCAGCGTGAACGGACTTGGTCATGCTTCCTTGACCGTTCGCCCTGAGCGTAGCGAAGCGAAGTCGAAGGGCGCCAATCTCCCCTAGGCAGTTCGGCGACCCCTGCCCCCCCGCAAGAGCGAGCACGCCACCGCCGCCAGCGCGATGCCGGTGGTGACCAGGAACGTGTCCTGAAGCGCGAGCACGAAGTGCGCCCGATCCGCGGCCGCCGGCAGCGCGTCGGGATTGCCGGAGTGCATGCGGAAGGCCACGGTCATGAGGAAGTTTCCCACGGTGATGCCGAAGACGTTTCCCAGGCCGAACATGGTGTAGAGGGTGCCGGTGGCCACGCCCCGGTGCTCCAACGGCACGGACGAGATCAGCGCGGTGTGGTTGGGCGGGAAGAAGAGCGCGCTGCCCAGTCCTCCCAGCGCCAGTACCAGCGTCGGCAGCATCCAGTGCGAACCCGCCTCGAAGAAGACGCCCAAAAGGGATCCTCCGGCGAACAGCACGGCGCCCGCGGTGGCGGGTATCTTCGGCCCCACCCGGTCGGAGAGGATGCCGGCCACCGGCGACAGCCCGGCGGTGAAGATCGGCGCGCTGAGGAACAGGATGCCCATGAACGAGGGGGTCAGCCCCAACACGTCCTGCAGGTAGAACGGGACCAGGTAGACGTGCAGGGTGTTGACGACGGAGACCAGCAGCATCGCCACGGTGCTGAAGGCGAACATCCGGATACGGAACAGCGTCAGGTTCAGGATCGGGCTCGCGGCCCGGCTCTCGCGCCACAGGAATCCCGCGGCCAAGGCCGCGAACCCCGCAACGGCGCCGGCACGCCAGGCCGGAGCGAGGGTTTCCATGACTTGGCGGTCGAGGATGGCCATCAACGCCAGGGTGACGGCCACCAGCAGCCCGGCGCCGAGATAGTCGATGGCCGGGCGGCCGTTCCCGGAGTGCTCGGTGACGGCGCTTCCCTGGAGCCGCCGGAAGCCCAACCCCAGGGCGGTGGCGACGACTCCCAGGGGGACCAGGAAGAAGAAGACGCCGCGCCAGTGGATGTACTGGATGATGAACCCGCCCAGGCCCGGGCCCAGCAGAAAGCCGCCATGGTGCGCCGTGGTCATGAACCCCTGCACGCGTCCCCTGGACTCCTCGGTGGAGGCATCCATGGCCAGGGCGCGGCCCTGGGCCTGCATCATGGCGGCGCCGACGCCCTGGAGAACCCGGTAGACGATGAGCTGCAGGATGTTGCCGGACAGGCCGCACAACAACGAGCTGGCGGTGAAGAGCACGATGCCCCAGATGTAGACGGTCTGGCGTCCGTACACGTCCCCTACGCGCCCGAAGACCAGAGACAGTGCGGCGGTGGCCAGTTGGAAGGAGATGAGCGCCCACGAGATGCCTACCATGTCGGTTTCCAGCCCGGCGGCGACGGTCGGCAGCGAGATGGCGAAGATGCGGCTGGCGGTGCCGGTCGTGAAGGTGACCAGCAGGGCGGTGGCCAGGAGCA
>JAPOQB010000737.1 GCA_026710965.1 Deltaproteobacteria bacterium
CACGGACTACGGGCACGCGGACTACTCCAACGACATGGAGGCCATCGCCAAACTGGCCAAGGAGGGCGTGCTCGCCCCCGGCGTGGGCGACAAGATCCTGAGCGACAATCCCAGGCGCCTGTACGCCCTGTGAGGAAACCCGTGCCACCGTTCGTCCTGAACGCACCGGAGCCCCGCACCCGGTTCATCCCGAGCCTTTCGACAACGCTCAGGACAAGCGCAGCGGAGCCCCCCACACCGTTCATCCCGAGCCCCTCGACAACGCCAAGGACAAGCACGGCCGGCCCCCACCCCGTTCGTCCTGAGCCCTTCGTCACGGCTCAGGACAGGCTTCGCGAAGCGAAGTCGAAGGGCGCAAATATTCAAAGGACGCAAAGAGGCCACCCATGTCCACATGTTCCTTCGGGGTCGAGATCCATCCCTACTACGATGTGCCCGCCCTGATGCACGAGGTCGCACTGGCGGAGGAGCTGGGCTACGACCAGGTCTGGTTCGGCGATTCCCAGCTCATCTGGCGCGAGATGTACGTGCTCCTGGGCGCCGCCGCCCAGGCCACCTCCAGGGTCCTCCTCGGGACCGGCGTCACCAATCCCATGACCCGGGTTTCCGCGGTCACCGCAAGTGCCGCCGCCACGCTGCAGGAGCTTTCCGGCGGCCGCCTGACGCTGGGCATCGGCAACGGCTTCACCTCGGTGAACACCATGGGCCGGAAGCCGGCCACCCGGGCCCGGCTGGAGCAAACCGTCGCCGAGATCCGGGCGCTGTGCCGGGGCCAGCGCGTGCCCGCCGGGTCGGAGGAGATGCGGCTTATGTTCGCGGCGCCGGACCAATGCCCGCCCATCGCGGTGGCCGCCAGCGGACCGAAGATGCTGCGGCTGGCGGGCCGCATCGGCGACGGCGTCATCATGGCCCGGGTGGGCATGGAAGGGGACATGCTGGCGCGGATGCTGGAGTGCGTGAACGGCGGCCGGAGGGAAGAGGGTCGGGACGCCGAGCCGTTTCAGACGTTCCTCTCCGTATCCGCCAGCGTGGCCGAGGACGGCGCCAAGGCGGTGGCGGCGGTGCGCCCCCACGTGGCTCGTAGCATCCTCAAGCCGTTCTGGGGGCTGAGTCCCGCGGCCGCCGCGGCGGCGGAGAAGATGACCGGCCGCTACGACAACTACCAGCACCTCAACCCCAACGCCGCCCATGCCGACTCCGTGCCCGACGAGGTAGTGCCCGAGTTCGCCCTGGCCGGCACCCCCGCCCGGTGCATCGACACCGCCCGGCGCATGTTCGACAGCGGCGTCGACCAGATCACCATCCGTCCCTACGCGGTGGATGGCCTGCCGCGGGCCAGCATGATCCGCGCCTTCGCCGAACAGGTCATGCAGCCCATGCTGCGGGGCGGTCACTGACCGGACCGGATGCAGGATCGGCGCCATCAGGGACCGGAATGTCACGCCACCGCCTGAACTTCCTCTTTCTCAACCTCGGGCATTTCCTCGACCATCTCTTCATGCTGGTCTTCGCCACGGTGGCGGCGTTGCGGCTTGCCGAAGAGTGGGGCATGAGCTACGCGGCGCTGATCCCCTACGCCACGCCGGGATTCGTCGCGTTCGGCGTCTGCGCGATTCCGGCCGGATGGATCGCGGACAAGTGGAGCCGGGCCGGTATGATCACGATCTTCTTCATCGGCATCGGCGCGAGCTCGATCCTGACGGCGTTGGCGACCTCGCCGGTGGAGATCGCCTTGGGACTGCTCGTCATGGGGGTGTTCGCCGCCATCTACCACCCCGTCGGAATCGCCATGGTCATCGAGGGGCGGCGGAAGACCGGGCTTCCCATCGCCATCAACGGGGTGTTCGGGAACCTCGGGGTCGCCGCGGCCGCGCTGCTCACCGGCTATCTCATCGACACCGGAGGCTGGCGCAACGCGTTCGTGGTGCCCGGCGCGGTTTCCATCGCCCTCGGCGTGGCCTACGGGGTTTTCGTGTGGGCGGGACG
>JAPOQB010000626.1 GCA_026710965.1 Deltaproteobacteria bacterium
CAGCATGTCGATCTCGGCCGAACGCAGCGCGGTGAAGCGCGTCTTGCCGGTGAGGTTCTTGTACTTGAGCTTGCCGGCGTCGCCGAACACCGCCGCGGCCACCGCCCGGCACACGTCCACGTCGAAGCCCTTCCACACGCCCTTGTCGTCCGGGGCGGCGAAGCCCACGAGGCCGGTGTTGATGCCGCAGATCAGATGCCCGCGCTTGCGCACGTCGTCAAGTGTTCCCGCCGATGCCAGGGATGCCGACATCAGCACAACGGCCGCGAGGCCGACCGAAAACCCACTTAGCCAACTTCTCATGAGTAACCTCCCTTGGGAAAATTTTCCCAAAACTAGCCTCATACGATAAAAACGGACAAGCGTTCCAGAACTATTCGGCCCAAATCCAGCACAGAAAAAACAAATGATGCCGGAACGGATATATGACGGGTAAGTAGCGCCGGCGTTCGCGCGCATTCTCAACCGCCCAGATATGCCTTTTTGACCCCGGGGTCGGCAAGGAGGTCCGCCGACCTCCCTTCCAGCACCAGCTTGCCGTTCTCAAGCACGTAGCCACGGCCGGCGAACTGGAGCGCCAGTCGCGCGTTCTGCTCCACCAGCAGTATGGTGGTGCCTTCCTGATTGATCTCCCGGAGGGCATCGAACACCGTCTTCATCATGAGCGGCGCCAGGCCCATGGAGGGCTCGTCGAGCAGCATGAGCTTGCGGCCGCTCACGAACGCCCGGCCGACGGCCAGCATCTGCTGCTCGCCGCCGCTCAAGGTGCCGGCCTTCTGGTGTTCCCGCTCCGCCAGCCGCGGGAAGATGGCCAGGACGCGGTCGACATCCCGTTTGATGCCGTCGTCCTTTCTGGCAAAGCAGGCGAGCCGCAGGTTCTCCATCACCGTGAGGTTGTCGAACAGGCGCCTTCCTTCGGGCACGTGGGAGATGGCGAGCTGGCTCACCACCTTGTCGGCGGAGTATTGCAGCAGGTCCTTGTCCATGTAGGTCATGCGGGACCCCGCCTCCACCGACACCATCCGCGAGACGGCCAGCAGCGTAGTGCTCTTGCCGGCGCCGTTGGCGCCGATGATGCAGACGATCTCGCCCTCGTCGATCTCGAAGCTGATTCCCTGGAGGGCGCGGATCTGGCCGTAGGAAACGTGCAAATTTTCGACGGACAACAACATCGTCGTTACGTTTCGGTGGCTCCCAGGTAGGCCTCGATGACCCTGGGGTTGTTCTGGATCTCCTCCGGCGTCCCTTCGGCGATGACCTCTCCGAAGTCCAGCGTCTGTATCCTCTGGCACAGCTCCATGACGAAGCGCATCCGGTGCTCTATGAGGAAGATCGCCAGGTTCAGTTCCCGGTGCACCCGCCGGATGATCTCCATGATCTGGACCAGCTCGTCGGGGTTCATGCCGGCGGTGGGCTCGTCCAGCAAGAGCAGCCTGGGCTCGGTGGCGAGGGCCCGGGCCATCTCCACCCTCCGCTGGGCGCCGTAAGGCAGGTTGGGTACGGCCTGATCGGCCAGGTGGCGAATGTCCAGCATCTCCAGCAGGGCGTAGGCCTTTTCCTCGATCTCCCGCTCTTCCCGGTGGCGGCGCGGGGTGCCGAGGCAGGCCCCGAGCAGGCCGTAGCCGATCCTGGAGAAGCGGGCCATCTTCACGTGTTCGAGGACATTCATGTGCCGCCACAGCAGCAGGTTCTGGAAGGTCCTGCCGATGCCCATGGAGGCGATGCGGTGGGGCGCAAGCCCGCTGATCCTCTCGCCGTCGAGATAGATGTGGCCGTGGGTGGGGTTGTAGATCCCGGTGATCAGGTTGAAGATGGTGGTCTTGCCGGCGCCGTTGGGGCCGATGAGCCCGCGGATCTGGCCGGGCTCGACGGACAGCTCGTAGTCGTGCACGGCGCGCAGGCCGCCGAACTGGTGGGTGATATTGTCAACCTTCAGGAAGGGCATCGCGCTCCCTTTCAGGGTCCGCTTTCGGTTTGAGGATGGCTTCGGGGTCGAACTCCTTGAAGGCCACCAGGCCCGTGGGCCGGTAGATCATCACCAGGATGAGCAAAAGCGGGATGATGATCCACTTGAAGATCTCCAGCGGCCGCAAGGCTTCGCCCAGGACACTGATGCCGACGGCCCCGACAATCGATCCGTAAACCGAATTCAATCCGCCGAAGTAGACCATGGCCAGCACCTCGGCCAGCTTCTGGATGCCGAAGGTGCCCGGGTTGACGTATCGCAGCACGTGGGCGAACAGGCCGCCGGCCACCCCGGCCCAGAAGGCGGCGAACAGGAAGCCCACCATCTTGGTGTAGCGCGTGTCGACGGTCATGGCGGTGGCCGCCATCTCGTTGTCGCGCACCGCGTTGAGCGCCTTGCCCAGGGTCGAGCGGACGAAATTGTTGATGACCCAGACGCACACCACCGTCCACAGGAACACGGTGGGCAGGCCGGCCCAGTCCGGCTGTCCGCCCAGGCCGCGGGCGCCGCCGACGACATCCAGGTTCTCGATCAGGCTCTTGACGATGAACATGAACGCCAGCGAGATGATGGCGAGATAGTCCCCGCGGGTCCGGAACGAGGGAATCGCCACCACCAGGGCGCTGACCGACGCCACCAGGCCGCCGATGATCAGGATCACCGGAAACATCAGCGGCCCCAGGGCGGCGGGCAGCAGGGCCGAGCCGAATACCCGGTGGTTGGTGAACAGGTCGATGGTCAGCACCGACGCGACGTAGGCTCCCACGGCCATGAAGCCGGGATGAGAGCACGAGAACTCGCCCATGTAACCGTTGATCACGTTGAGGCTCAGGGTGACCATCACCGCGATCAGGGTGAAGCGCAGCACTAGGTCGCGGTAGTCGCTCAAGCCGGACCACATCTCGAGGGTGAGGTAGAAGACGCCGAGATGCACGGCCACGGACACCAGCAGCGGAAAGGCCAGCAGCCGGCCCGCGGCCCGGTTGGCGGGACCGGCGCCGAGCCGGGCGATGAGCGCGATGGGCAGGGCGTAGATCAACAGTACGTAGACCGCGGCGCCGGGGAACAACAACGGCTTCTTGAGCGCCAGGATCACGCCGAAGAGCACCGGGATCTTGGGCAAGCCCAGCGAGAGGGCCAGGGGAGTGCCCACCGCGATCTCCAGCAACACCGCGACAAACGCCGCCACCAGCCACCCCAGGAGGGGAACCCTTGAGAATCCGCGTATCGTCCCGCGCAGTTCCATGGTCAGGGCGCCGCCGAAATCTCAGAGCCTCAGGCGCGCGCTGTACGGCTCGCCGAAGAACCCGTGCGGCCGGACGATGAGGATCAGCAGCACGATGGAGTAGGCGATCAGGTCGCGCAGGCTGGAAGGGAAGATCATGGCCGCGAAGATCTCGATGAATCCCAGCAGGAAGCCCGCCAGGGTGGCCCCCATGACCGAGCCCCGGCCGCCGAGGATCGCCGCCACGAACGCCTTCCAGCCGAACAGGATGCCCATGTAGGGGTCCAGCACCGGATAGGCGAGGGCGTAGAGTATCCCGGCCGCCGCCGCCAGGGCCGAGCCCAGGGCGAAGGTCAGCGCGGCGATGGAATTGACCGAAACTCCCATCAGGGGAACCGCCACGTAGTCGAACGCCATGGCCCTCATCGCAAGCCCCCACTTGGTCTTGCGGACGAACAGGTGCATCGCCGTGGCCAGCAGCAAGGACACCACCACGATGATGATCTTCGTGTTGGTGATGAAAACGCCGCCCACCTCGTAGACCGTGGTATCGATGAGGGACGGAAACCGTATCCGCCGGGCGCCGAGCAGGGCCAGGTTGCCGGTCTCCAGGATGATCCCGATCATCAGCCCGGTGATGGCCGCGGAGGCCCGCGGCGCGGCCCGCAGGGGGCGGTAGCCGATGCGCTCGACGAGCATTCCGACGAACGACGTCAGGATCATGGCGAACAGGATGGTGAGGATCAGTATCGCCCAGGGCGGAAGGGCCAGAGCTCCCTGCGAGGCCATGGCGATCAGCACGAAGGCGACCCCGACGCCGATATAGGCGCCCACCATGAAGATGTCGCCATGCGCGAAGTTGAACAGCATCAGGATGCTGTAGACCATGGAGTAGCCCAGCGCGATGAGGGCGTAGAAGCTCCCCCACTGCAGGGCGTTTACCAGGTTTTGGAGAAACAGCGCCATCCCGTCGTATACACGTGTCCCGGCAAGTTCGAGAAAGGCGAACCAGGACCCTCATCCCGGCCCGCCTTGTGTTGAAACCCGGCCGCTATGTCGCTACCGGACCGCAACGCGGTCCGGTAGCGACAGAAATATCGAGGCCGGGCCTACGGGCATACGGACTTGTAGAACTCGAACTGGCCCTTGTCGCTGATCTGGACGATGACCGCGCACTTGATAGGGTCGCCTTCCGGGGTGAAGGTCATGTTCCCGGTGATGCCGGCGAACTTCTCGATCCCGGCCATGGCCTTGGCGACGTTCGCACGGTCCTTCTTGATGTCGCCGGTGAGCCCGCCGGTGGCCTTGATGGCCGTCGCCACGATGCGCAACGAGTCCCAGGTCAAGGCGGCGACGTCGTCGGGCACGTAGCCGTGGGTCTTGTTGTAACGGTCGATGAACGCCTTGGTGGCGCCGGTGGCTCCCGCGGCCGCGTAGTGGGTGCTGAAGAAAGCCCCGTGGCAGTCCTTGCCGCAGAGCTCCACCGTCTCCGCCGAACCCCAACTGTCGCTGCCGACGATGGGGCTCTTCAAGCCAAGCTGGCGCGACTGCTGCACGATCAACGCCACCTCGTTGTAGTACTGGGGCGTGAACAGCACCTGGGCGCCCGAATTGCGGATCTTGGTGAGCTGGGAACTGAAGTCGGTGTCCTTGGTGGTGAAGCTCTCGTAGGCCACCACCGAGCCCTTGCCGTGGAGCTTCTCCCAGGCGCCCTTGAAGAACTCCGCCAGTCCCTTCGGATAGTCGCTGGCCTGGTCGTAGAGAACCGCCGCCTTGGTGAACTTGAACTCGTTGGTGATGAAGTTCGCCAGCACCGGCCCCTGGAACGGGTCCAGGAACGGCGCGCGGAAGACGTACGGACGGTCCTTGGTGGTGTTGGGGTTGGTGGACCACGGACTGATCATCGGGGTCGCCCGGTCTTGGGACACGCCGCCCGCGGGAACCGCCTGCTTGGACGACTGCGGGCCGACGATGACCAGCACTTCGTCCTCGGTGATGAGCTTGGTGGCGGCCTTCACCGCGGATTCGGCCTTGGACTCGTTGTCCTCGATGACCAGCTCCACCTTGTGCTTCTTCTTCCCGGCTTCGAGACCGCCGGCGCCGTTGACGTCGGATAGCCACATCTCGGCCGCGAACTTCGAACCCTCGCCGACCTTGGGAATGTCGCCGGTCAGCGGGATGTTGAGGCCGATCTTGATGGTCTGTGCCGAAATGCTCGTTGCCAGCGCGAACATGGCTGCAACCACCATCGTCACGGGTATAAGAGCCTTCAGTTTCATATCTGCCTCCTTCCGCAGGTTCTGAGTTTAAGAAATCCTAGCACCGTTAGACTGTCGGCACAATATTTCTTTTCGATAACCAAGTTCATAGCTCTGGTACTCCTCTATTCTGAATATGACACCGACCCCTGTCGTCAAGGACTATTGCGCCGAAGCGCCGTTTCGGAAATATGCGGGCTAACGCCGCTCCTCCGGTATCAGACCGCGTGGCGCGAAGCGCAGGACCAGCAGGAGCACCAGCCCCATGACCACCAGGCGCATGTGGGCCGCGCTCTCCATGAGATGGCTCCTGACGGGGTTGTCCGGGGCAAA
>JAPOQB010000745.1 GCA_026710965.1 Deltaproteobacteria bacterium
GACCAGCGCGTTGCATCCCAGGCGCGTCGCATCATCCGCATCGACGGGATGGATCCGAGGCACGTGGTCGTGGAGCGCCTTGCGCGCGCTCGGATCGAAGGCGTCCGGATGGAACAGCGCGCTGTCATCGCCCAGCGGGCACAGGCAAGTGTCGAGAGGCCGGTCCCAGACGTCGGACAGGCGAAGGGAGTGGATCGCACCACCGAGGACCTTGCCGACGGCTGCGTGGGCGGCCAGGTCATCGTCGGACCGATACCCCGCGAACATCGTCCCGCCCACGACCACCAGGTCCCGCCCGCCTTCGAAGCAACAGCCTTCCTGGAGTTTCGGCGTGGCGTAGCCCCGCACCAGGAAGAAATTCTCCCACGCTTCGGCTTCGGGCCGCCTCGAGTCTTCCCGAAACCGGCTTGCGATGAAGGAGTCCTGCCAGACGAATCCGCCGCTGGCGGCCAGCACCAGCCTGGGCATATCGGGCCTGGGCTCCAGCAGATCCACCTGCACATCCAGCTCCTCGCGCAGAAGCCGGTAGAGGCCGCGCCACTCGGCCATGACGGCGGACGCATCCTCGCCGGGCGCGGGCTCATAGTTGAGCGGCGGGCACATCAGGACCTTCATCGGCGCCTCTCCGCCCTCTCCTTAACGGCCGCTGTCCGGAAACAGGCTGGCGACATTTTCCCCCAACAGCTTGCGCTTGGCGGCGGCGCTTGCCCTGACGGCCTTCACGATGGCCACCGCATCGCCGAGCCGGTCGATGGTGGGGAAGTCGCTGCCCATGAGCACCTGGTCCTCGCCCACCATGTCCATGGCGAAGCGGATCTCGCCCGGCCGCCAGAACGGCGGCGCGGTGTCGATGAAAATACGTTGGCGGAACTTGTCGAAATAGCCCTGCTCGCGTTTGTCCCAGAACGACGGGTTAAGGCGGTTCCGAAGCGCGAACCAGGCGCCGCCGAGATGGGTGAAGACGAAGCGCAGTTTCGGAAACTTCTCCAGCGTGCCGCTCAACATGAGGCGCACGATGTTGATGGTGTTGTCCATGGCGCGGCCGAGGTTCCGGGTGAGGTTGAACTGCTCCATGCCGTGGGGGTGCGCCAGTGGCAGCTCCGAGGACGGGTGCACGAAGATCGGGATGTCGAGGTCGGACACCAGCCGGTAGAATGGATGGTAGCGCTTGTCGTCCAGTAGCGCGCCGCTGATGTGCGTGTTGATGCCCACGCCCCGGAAGCCGAGCTTGAGCACCGCGCGCTTGAGCTCCCGGCGGCCGCCGGCCTCCAGCGCGGGCACGTGGGCCAGCGGGATGATGCGGCCGGGGAAACGCTCGGTGACCTTGGCCATCTCGTCGTTGATGAAGCGCGCCGCCGGGACGTCGATCCAGTCCAGCCAGCAGCCCACATGGAGCACGGCCTGGTGGACCCCCACCCGGTCCATCTCGTCGATCTGTGCGCCCATGTCGGCGGTCATGGCCGGGGGTCCGAAGAGCTGCACGCCCTCCCTGCGGATGGCGAGCCGGTCGGGTTGCCGCACCACGGTCTCGCCGGTTCGGATGAGGGGATCCGGGTTGTCGTAGTGTTCCTCGGGCATCCAGTGGTGGTGCGCATCGATGATCAACGTCTTCGGCATGGTATCTCCGTAAACACTAGGGAAACTCTGTTGAATTGCCGCCGTTCGAGATGGCGCCCTTCGACTTCGCTTCGCTACGCTCAGGGCGAACGGAGTATGATCAGGGTTCCTTGACTCAATTGCCGTTCGCCCTGAGCGTAGCGAAGCGAAGTCGAAGGGCGCCATCTCGAACGGTACCATCAAGATTGATCGGAGTCTCCCTAGTCATCCGCCCCCCTGCTCGGGGCCACGATCCAGATGCACGCCAACGATAGCGCACACAGGACAATGCCGATCCAGCC
>JAPOQB010000562.1 GCA_026710965.1 Deltaproteobacteria bacterium
ACCGCGAGCGCTCCGCGCCCCAGGGCTCCAGGGTGCAGGCCTCGCCCAGCACCTCCAGGATCGGCGGCTGGGCGTTGTAGATGACGCCGAGGCCGGCGGCCCGGTCGAGACACTCGGCGTTCCACAGGTAGGCGTGCTCCAGGCGGTGGCGCGCATCCGGCCGCGGAAAGGCGCGCTGGGCCTTTTCGATGGCGTCCAGGGTGACGGTGATGCCGTGGTCGCCGTGGGGGATGGCGGCGATCTGGAAGCCGGCCTTGTGGGCTTCGAGGCAGAACTCGTCCGCCATTTCCTGTGAGCAGCGAAAACTGCCGCGAAACTTTCCTTCGGGGTCGTTGGAATAGGGCTCGAAGAGCGCCGCGGTCTGTCCCTGCACGCCGCCGTCGATGCCGATGACCGCGGGCCCGAGACGGAGCCAGTCGTCGCCGAAGCCGGTGCGCATGCCGGAGCGGAAGATCTGGTAGGCCGCCGTCTCCACGTCCCACTGGGTGCCGTAGACCGGATAGATGTTTAGGTAGATCCGGGCCGTGAGCCCGCCCCGGGCGCGCAGGAGCTGCCACGCGTGGGTCTCCTGTTCGTTCCGGATCGACGCCTCGTCCACGCTGGTGACCCCGAGCCCGTTGAGGTATTGGCACGCCCACCCGTATCCCTCCGCGAGCTCTTCCAGGGTCGGGGGTGTGATGGTGGGGAAGATGTACACCACCCGGCAGTTGTCCCACATGGGCCCCAACGGCGCCCCCTGATCGTCCCGGAGCATGGGTCCGCCCGGGGGATCCGGGGTGTCGTCCTCGATGCCCATGCGGCGCAGGGCCGCGGTATTGGCGGTCCAGCTCATGGACTCGCGCTGGCGCAGCAGCACCGGGTGGTTGGGGGAGACCGGGTCGAGGTCGCGGCGCGTGGGGTAGCGCCGCTCCGGCAGCCGGTGGTGGTCGAAGCCCCAGCCCACGATCAACTCGCCGGCGGGGGTCTCGTCCACGCGCTTCTTCACCGCCGCGGCGATCTCGTCCATGGAGGAGGCGACCTCGGGGGTCACATTGACCCACTTCCGGTCCTCCACCGCGTTGATGATGTGCATGTGGTTTTCCACGAACCCCGGGGTCAGGGCGCGTCCGCCCAGGTCCACCACCCGGGTTCCGTTGCCCGCCAGCGCCTTGACGGACTCGTTGGAGCCCACCCGGACGATGCGGTTCCCCGCCACCGCCACCGCCTCGGCGACGTCGTCCCGCTGGTTCACCGTGATCACGCGTCCGTTGACGAACACGAGATTCGCATCTCGCCACGTGCTGCTGGCCATGAGTCTCCTCCCTCCGACAGGGCCCCTGCCGTGAGTTCCGACGGGCGTCTCATCGCTACGCCTGCGCACCAGACATCCCCGCCCATACATCGTTGGGCTCACCCGTGCAACCTTGACACTCCGCGGAAGCCTGTGCGAGTATCGCGTCCGAGACGGGATACCCGAACGGTCGGTTCGAGCCAGCGCCGGAAGGCGCCGACGTAACAGGCGGGGGTTCCACCCGGTGCCTTGGATAGTCGGTGGAAGCCGCCAAGGAGGAAACCACGATGAAACGGGCGAACCTGATTCGAAGGTTGGGCTGTTCTGATTCCTCGCCGAAGCGGTGGTCTTTGGCACTTGCCATCGGCGCGGTCCTGGTCATTTTCTGCGTCTTCGCGGCCCAGGCCTCGGCGGCGAAATCCGGCGGCATCCTGCGCCTGGGCGGCGAGCGTGACGTGAACGACCTCGATCCTCACACCACGCGCGTGGGCTGGGACATCAACATCATGCAGAACGTCTACTCGGGGCTGGTGCGCGCCGGCACCGACATCCAGCCCAGGCCGGACCTGGCGACGAAATGGGAGTTCAAGTCGCCGACCGAGCTCGAGTTCACCCTGCGTGAGGGCGTGAAGTTCCACAACGGACGGGAGTTCACCTCGGCGGATGCGGCATACTCGCTGAAGCGCATTCTGGATCCCAACGTCCCCGCGGGTTACGCCAGCACCATCGCTTCCATCGACTCCATCGAGACCCCCTCCAAGTACAAGCTGGTGCTGAAACTGAAGCGGCCCGACGCGGCCATCGTGACGAACCTGTCGCTGCCGGCCATGGCCATGGTGGCCAAGGAGGCGGTCAAGCCGATGCCCGTGGGCCTGAAGGACGGCATGATGGGGACCGGCCCCTACATGTTCAAGGAGCAAATCAAGGGCCGGCGCCTGGTGCTGGTCAAGAACCCCAACTACTACGACAAGTCGGTGCCGTTGCTGGACGAGCTCCACTTCATTCCCCTCGTCGATCAGACCGCGCGCACCAACGCGCTGCGGGCGGGCCAGGTGGACTACATCGA
>JAPOQB010000629.1 GCA_026710965.1 Deltaproteobacteria bacterium
CTCATCGAGCGGCTGTTGAACCGCGCGATACTCAAGACCTTCGACACCCGGCTCGACGTCAACGCGCTGCAGAGCGTCATCGAGTACTTCAACTCCGGCTGGGGGGTGGAGGTGTCCGATGAGATGCGCTCGGAGGACTACCTCGAGGGCATCAAGGAGATACCGGGTCTGCAGGAAGCGATCCGGTCCCTGGGTGACGTCGATTCGCCCAGCTTCCTGGCGTCGGCCACGGAGTTGGTGCTGGAAGGGCTGCACCTTCATCAGAAGCTCAACAAGGAAGCCGCGGGCGGTCGAATCACCTATGGGAAATAGGCCGGTCGGCTAGGGTACATGATCCACGCTCGCTACAGTCGCTATAACGGGTTCCAGGACCGGTCCATCCGGCCCGACGAAGTGTTCGATGAACTCAACGAACACCTCGACGAGACCGGCGATCTGCAACAGTCCATGCGCCGCCTGATGCAGCGCGGCATGGGCGAGGACGACGAACAGGTTTCAGGGCTCGACGATCTGCTGTCCCGGGTGGCCCGGGAAAAGCGGCGGATGTACGAGCAGTACCAGATCCGGTCGGCCCTCGACGAGATCCAGGAGAAGTTGCAGGACATCGTCTCCAGCGAACGCGAGACCCTGCAGCAGAAAGAGGACCGGACGGAAGCCGAGCAGAAGGACGAGTTTCTACAGCACCTCCCACCCAAGCTGAGCGACGCCATCGAGCGTCTTGCCGGCTACAGTTTCGAGAACCCCGAGGCAAAGAAGGATTTCGAGGAGATTCTCTCTCAACTGGAGAAGATACGCCGGCTTGAAAACTACATTCGACGTGAAGGAAACCTCTTCAGAGGCCAGGAATCGTTGAATTTTGAGGAGGCGTCGGAGCTCCAGGAGCGCATGGAAGGGCTGCAGAAACTGGAGGGTCAGCTTTCCAGCAGTCAGCCCAAGGACGTGGACATGGACCTCCTGAACAGCCTTCTCGGCCCCCAGGCCCAGGAAGACTACGAGGGGGTCATGCGGATGGAGTCCTCGCTCGAGGACGGCGGCTACGTGGTCGACAAAGGCGACCACTTCGAATTGACCCCGCGCGGCGTCCGGCGCATCGGCCAGATCGCCCTGCGGGACATCTACAAGCAGCTCAGCCGGGATGCCGCCGGCCGGCATCAGATCGCCCGGCATGGCTCCCAGGAGGTCGTGCCCGAGAGCAGCAAGCCGTATGTATCCGGCGATGCCCTCAACCTGAACCTCAACGAGACCCTGAGGAGCGCCTTGCGTCGGGACCCCAAGCTGCCGCTGACCCTGGATCCGAGAGACTTCATGGTCTTCGATTCGCAGTACTCGACCCGGGCCGCCACGGTCCTGTTGCTGGACATGAGCTGGTCCATGAGTTGGGACGGACGTTTCGCGGCGGCCAAGAAGGTGGCCCTGGCGATGGAGTCGCTTTGCCGGTCCAAGTATCCCCAGGACTACTTCGGCATCGTCGGCTTCTTTACCCGGGCGGTGGAGCTGAAGGCGAAGGATCTGCCGGAAGCGACCTGGAACATGGGCGACCCCTTCACCAACCTCCAGGACGGGCTTCACCTGGCCATCGAACTGCTGAAGAAGCGGAGCTCCACCCGCAATCAACAGATCATCGTCATAACGGACGGCCAGCCCACGGCGTATTGCCGTCAGGGACGGCTCTACTGCGAATGGCCGCTGAGCTTCGGCGGCATCAGTCAGCGCGCGGCCGAAGAGACCCTGAAGGAGGCCAAAAGGGTCACCCAGCGGGGCATCACCATCAACACGTTCATGCTGGACGACAGCCCGGTGCTCAAGGGATTCGTGGACGAGATGACCCGGCTCAACAAGGGGCGCGCCTTCTACACCCGTCCCGACCGTCTGGGACAATACCTGCTCGTGGACTATCTATTGGGCCAGCGGCGCAAGGTCTAGGAATCCTTGTCCGGGCACCAATCGCGGGGGCCCGCGGTTGCCGGACGGTTCGTGCCACTCGGGATGACATGATGGAGCGGACGCGGCTCACGCCCATGATGCATCAGTACCTGGAGATCAAGGATCGGCATAAGGATGCCATCCTGTTCTTCCGGCTCGGCGATTTCTACGAGATGTTCTTCGAGGACGCGGAAAAGGCGTCCAAGGTGCTCGACATCGCTCTCACCAGCCGCAACCGCAACGACGGCGCCCCGGTTCCCCTGTGCGGCGTTCCGCATCACGCCGCCACCCCCTACATAGGCAAGCTCCTGTCCGCCGGTTTCAAGGTGGCGGTCTGCGAGCAGACCGAGGACCCCAAGCTGGCCAAGGGGGTGGTGCGGCGCGAGGTGATCAAGGTCATCAGTCCCGGCACCCTGACGGAAGGGGAGGGGCTCGACGCCGAGGTCAACAACTTCCTCGTGGCCGTTACCGGCTCTCACGATGAGTACGGTCTGTCCTTCACGGACGTCACCACGGGGGAGTTCCGTTTTACCCAGTTGAAGGGCTATGCTGCCCTCACCGACGAGCTCGGGCGGATTCAGCCGCGCGAGCTGCTCATTCCCGATTCCCATTCCGGCTCCCTCGGCAACCTGCGCCAGGACTATGCCGGGGTGCACTGCACGGAGGGTCCGGACTCGTGGTTTTCGGGCGCCGCGGTGCAGAAGCTCAACAGCGCCGGCATCTACCAGGGGCCGCACGACGAGTGGCCGCTGGGGGTCAAGGCCGCCGGCGCCATCCTGGCCTATATCGAGGATCGATCGCCCGGCGCCGCGCACGTGCTGACCGCCCTGGAACCCTACCGCGCCTCCCGGTTTCTCATGCTGGACGAGAACACGCAGGCCAACCTCGAGCTGCTGCGCAACTTCGACGGCGGTCGCAGCGGCTCGCTGATGGGGGTCCTGGAACCTGCCCGCACGGCCATGGGGGCGCGGGAGTTGCGCAAGTGGATCCTGTATCCGCTGCTGGACGAACAGCGGATCCGCCGCCGGCAGGACGCCGTCGAGGAGCTGGTGGACGATCCCGAGACGCGCCGCCGGCTCCGGCAGTCGCTCCAGGGGGTCCAGGACCTCGAGCGCCTGTCCGGGCGCATCGCTTCGCGGAGCGCGTCGCCCCGGGACCTGACGGCCGTCAAGGAGACGTTGCGCGCCCTGGACGTGGTCCGCGGCCACCTCGAGGGGTGTGGCAGCGATTGGCTGGCGCGGTTGCGGTCGGGACTGCACCCGGTGCCGGATGTCGTGGAGCTGGTGGAACAGGCGCTGGTGGACGAGCCGCCGGCCACCGTCCGCGCCGGCGGTTTCGTGCGCGCCGGATTCGACGAGGAGCTGGATGCCTTGTCGTCCATCCGCGGCAACGCCAAGGGCTGGATCTCCGAGCTGCAGCACCAGGAACGGCAGCGCACCGGCATCAACTCCCTGAAGGTGCGCTACAACAAGGTGTTCGGCTACTACATCGAGGTCACCAAGACCAACCTCGCCCATGTTCCGGACAACTACATCCGAAAGCAGACGCTGGCCAACGGCGAACGTTACATCACCCCGGAGCTGAAGGAGTACGAGGCCCGGGTGTTGGGCTCGGACGAGGAGATCCTGAAGCTGGAGAGCCGGATCTTCGCCGATCTTCTCGACCGCGTCGCCCTCCACTACGCCGCCCTCAAACAGTCGAGTCTGGCCCTGGCCAGGCTCGACACGCTGCTGGCGCTGGCGGAGACCGCCGAGAGCCGGCACTTCGTCCGCCCCCGGGTCGATTCCGGCTTGACTCTCGCCATGCGCGCGGCGCGGCATCCGGTGGTCGAGGCGGTGCTGGGCCGCGGCGGTTTCGTCCCCAACGATTGCGAGCTGGACTCCGAGGCCACCCAGATCAAGCTCCTGACCGGCCCCAACATGGCGGGCAAATCCACCTACATGAGGCAGGTGGCGCTGGTGGTCATCCTCGCCCAGATGGGCAGCTTCGTGCCCGCGGAGGCCGCGCACGTGGGATTGGTGGACCGCCTGTTCACCCGTTTCGGCGCCACCGACGCGCTGGCGGCGGGAGAGTCGACGTTCATGGTGGAGATGAAGGAAACCGCTCGCATCCTCCGTCTGGCCACGCCCCGCAGCCTGATCCTCCTGGACGAAGTGGGGCGCGGCACCAGCACCTTCGACGGCATCTCCATCGCCTGGTCGCTGGCCGAGTTCCTGCACGAGTCGCCGCACCGGCCGCGGACGCTTTTCGCCACCCACTACCACGAGTTGACGGGCCTGGCCCGCACCCGGGAACGCGTGAAGAACTTCAACTTCGCGGTCAAGGAGTGGCAGGGCGAGGTGATCTTCCTGCGCACCCTGAAAGAGGGTCCGGCCAGCCGCAGCTACGGCATCCAGGTGGCCGGCCTTGCCGGCTTGCCGCGCGCTCTCATCGAGCGCGCCAGGGAGATCCTCGCGAACCTCGAAGGCGAGGAGTTGAATGCCTGGGGTCAGCCCCGGCTGGCGGGGGCCGAGACGCCGTCGGAAGGGGCCCAATTGTCGTTGTACGAGTCCCGTCAGGACCCGTTGCGGGAGAAGCTTCAGGCCATCGACACCAGCGTTCTCACCCCGCTGGAGGCTTTGAACCTGCTGGACGGGCTCGTGGCGGAGGCGAGACGGAGGGGCTGATTGGCACACTTGCTGATCCTCCTGCTGGCGCTGTGCGTTGCCGGCCCGGCGCATGAAGTCCACGCCGCGTCGATGGCGCGCCTGACGGGTGTGCGCCACCTCTCCTCATCCAACTATACGCGGGTGATTCTCGACCTCACGGGCAAGGTGAAGTTTACTGCCAAAACACTGGCCGCATCGCAAAAATATCGCCTTCCTCCAAGGATCTACATGGATCTGACGGGGGCCCGTCTGGGGACCCGGCGCCACCGTATCGAGGTCAGGGACCGGCTGGTGCAAAGGGTGCGCCTGGGGCAGTTCAAGGCCAACGTGGTACGGGTCGTCCTGGACCTGAAGCGGCCCGGTGACCACGACGCGGTGCTGCTCTCGAACCCGCACCGGCTCATGGTCGACGTGGAGCGCCGGAGCGGGTCGGCGGCGCGCAGGCAACTGGCGGTGCGCAAGATCGTGCTGGATCCGGGCCATGGCGGGAAGGACCCCGGCGCCACCGGGGCCGGCGGCCTCAGGGAGAAGGACGTGGTGCTGCGGGTGGCCCGGAAGCTGGCGCCGAAACTCCGTCAGCGGATGGGGCTGGACGTGGTCCTTACCCGGAACACGGATGTCTTCGTGCCGCTCAGGGGGCGTACGGCCATGGCCAACGCCGAGCGCGCCGACCTGTTCCTTTCCATTCACGCCAATGCCAGCCACAACCGCAGGGCCGGCGGACTCGAAACCTACTATCTGGACAAGACCACCGACGAAGCCACCATGAAGCTGGCGGCAAGGGAGAACGGCACCGCGCGGCGGAATCTGACGGACTTGCAAATCATGTTGAGTGACCTCAAGCTGAACGTGTACCTGCCGGACTCCATCAGTCTGGCGAGCCACCTGCAGTCGTCGCTGGTGAAGAGCACCCGGCCACAGTATCCGCGCGCCAGGAATCTCGGCGTGAAGAAGGGGCTGTTCTACGTACTGGTGGGCGCACGGATGCCGGCGGCCCTGGCGGAGCTTTTCTTCGTCAGCAATCGCCGTGAGGCAAGGGCGCTGCAGCGGCGGGAGTTCCAGGACGCCATCGTCGAGGGATTGTTCCGGGGTATCCAGGACTACGCCGACGGATTGCGGAAGCGGGAGAAGTTTTGACCGGCGGGAGGGGGATGAGAGGCCCAGGGATGCCTGATACGGAGAACCGGACCGAAGACCGGGTATGGCGAGAACTCGCGGACGAGCACGTCCCCAGCCTCACGGCGCGGGACGGGGTCCGAAGCTATATCGACATGGGGCGGCAGCGATTGCTGGAAGCCCATCGAGACGGCGCCTCGGGCACGGAGGTTGTGCGGGCTTACGGGACCCTGATCGATAGCCTCTTGCAGCGGCTCTTCGAGATGGCCGAGGAAGACTACGGCGCCCGGCATGGCCGGGTGGCGAGCCGCTGCGCGGTGGTGGCCCAAGGGGGTTACGGGAGAGACGAGCTCAACCCCCACTCGGATATCGATATTCTCTTTCTGTACGGCTGGCGGGCCGCCTCCTACGTCGAATTCGTCACCGAAAAGATCCTCTATCCCCTGTGGGATGCCGGTTTGACGGTGGGCCACGCCACCCGGACGGTGACCGAGTGCGCCCGCCACGCCCGGCGCGACCACGTGATTCAGACCGCCCTGGTGGATGCGCGTCTGGTCTGCGGCGATACGCGGTTGTATGCGGACCTGGAGCGGGCGGTGTGGCGGCAACTCAGCGGCGCCGCCCGTGACCGGTTCGTCGAGACCAAGATGGGCGAGCACGGCCAGCGGCACCAGCGGCACGGCGAGTCGGTCTTCCTGCTGGAACCCGACGTGAAGGAGGGCCAGGGAGGGCTTCGCGACCTTCACACCGCCATGTGGGTCGCCCGGGCCAAGTGCGGCGCCGCCACGCTCCAGGACCTGTCGGGCACGGGCCTGCTGGAGCCCGGGGATGCCGCGGTGCTGGAGCGCGGGCGGGATTTCCTCTGGCGGACCCGGAACGAGCTGCATTTCCTGGCGGGACGGCATCAGGACCGGCTGACGTTCGAGTCCCAGGAGCAGGTAGCCCAGGGGCTGGGCTTCGACCGGGAGGAGAAGCTGAGCGAGGTGGAGACGTTCATGCGCTCCTACTACCTGCACGCGGAGGAGGTCAGCCGCCTGTCGTCCCTGATCATCCACCGCGCGGTGGACCATGACCCCTCTCAACGCCGGAGACCCCGCCCCGGGCGCGCCTTGCGCCCCGGCGTGCGGATCGCCGGAAGGACCCTGGCGGTGGCGCCGCGAAAGGGCGGCCGCCTTCCGGAAGAGCTGCTTGACCTGTTCGCGGACCTGCAAACATACCGGTTGACCCTGGGGCAGGACTCGCGGGAGGTCGTCAGGGCCTGGGCGGGGACCACCGAAGGGCGTCTGGCGGACTCGGCGGCGGCCAACCGCCGGTTCCTCGACATCCTGCGGGGCAATGAGTGGATCTACGAAACCCTGCTGGAGCTCCATCGTACAGGGGTGCTGGACGCCTTGATCCCGGAGTTCGGCCGGGTCCGTTGCCTGGCGCTGCACGACCTGTATCACATCTATACCGTGGACCAGCACCTGATGCGGGCGGTGAAGGAATTCGAGCGTCTACGGTCGGGGGAGTTCGGGGATTCGCTGCCCCGCCTGTCGCAGCTCGCCCGGGAGGTGGAACGGCCGGAGATCCTGATCCTGGGCATCCTGTTCCACGACATCGGCAAGGGTCAGGGCGGCGGCCATTCCGAGCTGGGACGGGCGATGGCGATGGAAGTGGCGGCGCGCATGGACCTCAACGAGGACGAGCGGGAGCTGCTGTCTTTTCTCGTCCTGCACCATCTCCTGCTTACCGGAACGGCCTTTCGCCGGGATATCCAGGACGAGAAGACGGTGCTGGACCTGGCGGATACCGTGGGCACGGCGGAAAATCTCAAGTGTCTGTACGTGCTGACGTACTCGGATGTGAAGGCGGTGGGGCCGGACGTGTGGAACAACTGGAAGGGCGCGCTGCTGGAAGAGCTCTTCAACCGTACCCTCAACGTGCTGGAGGAGCGCGAAAAGGGCGAGTCCGCGCGACCGGACCGGGACCTCAAGGTGCAGCGGATACAGGGCCGGCTCCTGGCCCAACTGGGCGCGGAGCACCCCGCGGAGGAGGTGCGGCGGGAATTCATCGATGCCATGCCCGACCGCTACTTTCTCACCACCCCCGAGGAGGCCATGCCGTTCCACTACCGGCTGTTGCGGCGCCTCGGCGACGAGCCGTTTTTGGCGGCGGTGTTCCATCATCCCGAGCACGGCCACAGCGAGGTCGCCATCTGCGCCCACGACCAGCCCGGACTGTTCGCCTCCATTGCCGGGGTTTTCGCCGGCATGGAGCTGAACGTGCTGAGCGCGCGCATCAACACCCGCCGGGACGGGCTCATCCTCGACGTTTTCCGGATCTCCCATCAGGGCAAGGCCGAGGTGGTCATGGACTCCGGCAAATGGTCGCGCATGGAGCTGGCGCTGAAGCGGGTCCTTGAGGGCAAGACGGACGTCTCCGAGCTGGTGGGGCGGTCGCGGCCGTCGTTCCTGCAGCGACCGGCGGTGAAGGTCCCCACCCATGTCCGCTGGGACAATGCCGCGTCGGATGATTTCACCGTCATCGAGGTCTACACCAAGGATCGGCCGGGGGTTCTCTTCACCATCACCTACTGGCTCTCGAAACTGGACTACTCCATTCATCTGGCGAAGATTTCCACCGATGTCGACCAGGTGGCCGACGTCTTCTACGTCGCCGATGCGGACGGCGGGAAAATCCTCGACGAGGACCGCCTTCAAGCCCTGGGCGAAACCCTTCACCGCGAGCTGGACCCGAAGGATGACGGACGAACTCACGCGGCCGGTTGACCGGTTCATCGAGGTGCTGGCGGTGGAACGCGGACTGGCCTCGAACACCCTGGAGGCCTACAGCCGCGATCTCAACCGGTTGGCGGAGTTCCTTGCCGAGCGCGGTGTCCACGCCTGGGGCGACGCCACCCAGTCGGACCTGCGGGCGTACATCGCCGATCTCAGGGGACGCAGCTTGAGCGAGCGCTCCGTCGTGCGCCTGCTGGGAAGCATGCGGCGGTTCTACCGCTTCCTGCTCAAGGAAGAGATGGTCGCGAGCGACCCGGTGCCGGACTTCTCGGCCCGTGGCGCCGCCGGCCGTCTGCCCGAGACCCTCGGGGCCACGGACATGCGCACGCTGCTGGACCAGCCCGACGAAGCCAAACCCCGGGGCGCGAGGGACCGCGCCATGCTGGAGTTGCTCTACGGCAGCGGCCTGCGGGTTTCCGAGCTGGTCTCCCTCACGCTGCAGCAGATCAATCTGGAGGGCAACTACCTGACCGTCCGGGGAAAGGGGGCCAAGGTCCGGTTGGTGCCGTTCGGCCGTTGGGCCCGGGACTGCCTCCAGCGGTATCTGAGGGAGGTCCGCCCGCACTTCCTCACGCGGGGGCACAGCGACTACGTGTTCCTCACGCGTAGCGGCACGCGGCTGACGCGCCAGGGGTTCTGGAAACTGCTCCGGAGGTACGCCCGCCAGGCCGGATTGGACCACCGGGTCACGCCTCATACGCTGCGCCATTCGTTCGCCACCCACCTGCTCGAGGGGGGCGCCGACCTGCGCGCGGTGCAGTCGATGCTGGGCCATTCGGACATCGCCACCACCCAGATCTACACGCACGTCAGCCGGAGCCGCATCAAGAAGGTCCACCGCCAGTTCCATCCGCGGGAGGCGCCGGACGGCAAGGGGTAGGGGGGCGCGACGCCGGAAGCCGTATTGTGTTTTTGCACTGCGTCCCTTAAGAAAGTCCAATGCCCCAAGACTTCCTGTGGCAGCTATCCATCTGGGCCTTCCCGGTGCTGGTGGCGATCGTTTTTCACGAGGTGGCGCACGGATGGGTGGCCTACCGACTGGGAGATCCCACGGCCGCCATGATGGGCCGGCTGACCCTGAACCCCCTTTCCCACATCGACATCGTTGGAACCGTGCTGCTGCCCGCCCTGCTCATATGGGCCGGCGGGCCGGTTTTCGGTTACGCCAAGCCCGTCCCGGTGGACTACGACAACCTCAAGGATCCCCGGCGCGACATGATCCGCGTGGCCCTGGCGGGGCCCGGCGCCAATATCATCCTGGCGGTGCTGAGCCTGGTGATCGTGAAACTGATCCTGATCAGCGGCAGTTCCGTTTCCGGCTCGGTGTCGTCCTATCTGTGGTACATGGCCCTCAGCAGCGTCCGCATCAACGTCATGCTGGCGGTGTTCAACACGCTGCCGGTGCCGCCGTTGGACGGGGGCCGGGTGCTGGTGGGCCTTCTGCCGGAGCCGCAGGCGATGCAGGTGGCCCGTATCGAGCCCTTCGGGTTCATCATCGTCGTCGCCCTCCTGATGACCGGAGCACTGACCTACACGCTGGTGCCGATCATGGACTTCATCATCTGGTTTCTGGCCGTCATCGTCGGAGTCGTGTAAGCTGAGGGCCATGGAAACCATTGTAAGCGGGGCGCGCCCCACCGGACTTCTTCATCTTGGACATCTCCACGGGGCCCTCAGCAACTGGGCCAGGCTGCAGGAGAGCTATCGCTGTTTCTTCTTCGTTGCCGACTGGCACGCGCTCACCACCGACTACCAGTCACCCGACGGCATCATGGACGGTTCCCGGGCGATGGTGGCGGAGTGGTTGAGTGTCGGGCTGGATCCGGCGAAATGCACGATCTTCCGGCAGTCCGACATCAAGGAACACGCCGAGCTC
>JAPOQB010000498.1 GCA_026710965.1 Deltaproteobacteria bacterium
CCAGGGCTCGGTGTCGGTCCACTCGCTGTGAACGGTCTGGATGTAGATGATGGGCAGGTTCACCTCCCGCGCCTCGTCGATGAGCTTGTACAGGTTGGGCATCATCTCGAGACCCGAGGTGATGTCCACTCCACGTTTGGCGCAGGCGCCCTCCGGGCTACAGAAATCGTTCTGCACGTCCACCACGATCAGCCCCGACAGGGAAGGATCGCAACGCTCCTTGAGATTCCGTAGTATGCTCATGTCAGGCTCCTTCGCGGAGGGCGACCGCAGGTCGCCCCTACCTCTCCGAGACGGGGGTGTGGGCGGGTTTGATCCCCCTGCACGCGGTCAATCGGCCATCATCTCTTTCTGCATCGGGGTGAGGGCATTGGAGCAGCCCACCATGCTGTTGCGCGTCACCAGCCCGGCCAGTTGCTCCTCGCTCCAGCCGTCTGTGCCCTCCGGGCGCCGGGGCAACACCAGGTAGCGGGTCTCCGCGGTGCTGTCCACCACCCGGACCTCCACTGGCTCCGGCAGCTCCAGACCCATTTCCTTCAGCACCCGGCGGGGGTCCACCACCACTCGCGTGCGGTAGTTGGTGCTCTTGTACCAGTCCGGCGGCTGGCCCAGCAGTTGCCGCGGATAGCACGAGCACAGCGTGCACACCACTACGTGGTGCACGTCGTCGCTGTTCTCCACCGCGATGAGCTGGTTGGCGGTGGACATGTCGACGCCTAACTCCTCGGCCGCCGCGATGCCGTCCTCGAAGAGGCGCTTCTTGTACTCGGGGTCGGTCCAGGCCCGGGCCACCACCCGCGAGCCCTGATGCGGCGATACGCCCTCGTTCTCGTCGATCTTGCGCCGCACCTCGTCGGTGCTGATGATGCCCTTCTCGCGCAGCAGGTTCCCGATGGCCAGCATCTGCTTCTCGAACAGCGTGTGCTCGTGCTCCGTGGTGTCGATGGGATTGTTGGCGTGGAGCTGCTCGAACACGTCGTCGTGGCCATGGTCGTGCCCGTGCTTGGCGCTTCGCGTCTCGTCAGCGCTGAGGACGCCCTTTTCCTTCAACAGGTCCGCGGTGGCGCGGGCTCGCCGTTCGAAGTAGCTCGGCCCCTCGGTGGATGCCGGCTCGGTGCTGGCTTCCTGTTTCTCCTTGGCCATGATGTGCTCTCCTGACGGGTTATCGCGGCTCGAGCCACTGCTCGAAAATGTCCGCGTAGATCTTGTTGGCGCCCTTGGGCGCGGGCCGGTCGTCCCACACGTGGGCCAGGTCGAATTCGATAGAGTAGAGGTTGGCCATGGGCAGGCCGTCCCCGCCGAAGGAAAGCAACTCCGGGTCCTTGAAGCTGCCCCGGATGTCGGCCACCACACCGTCCTTCCCCCTGAGATACTGGGGCGAGCGGATGTGATGCCCCAGCGTCAACGTTTCCAGAACGCGTACCCGATCACCTTGCTTGTAACGGAAACTCATGGGCGTCAGTCTCGACTTTCACGGGTTGATTGTCAACTCACGAGACCCGGCGGTCGAGCCAGATGCCGCTCAGCAGCCAGGAATAGCCCCAGGTTCCGATGATGATCAGCACGAAGGCGATGGCGATGTCGGATGCGCTTCCGTTGAGCGAGAAAGCCGGCACGTAACCGAAGAGGAAGGGCGCGAGATAGAGGAACTTGGCGAACTTGAAGGCGCTGAAGGCGGTCTTCCACATGTCGGCCTGTGCGATGGTGGCGCCGGTGAACGCGGCGATGCAGACCGGCGGGGTGATGTTCGAGTCCTGGGACAGCCAGTAGACGATCATGTGCGCCGCGATGGGATTGACGCCCAGCTCCGTCAGGGGCGGCACGGCCACCACGGCCGTGATCAGATAGGCGGCGGTCACCGGCACGCCCATGCCGAGGATCAGCGACGCGAAGGCGATGAGCAGGATGGTCAGCCAGAGCCTGCCGTCGGCCAGCTCGATCACGATGTCGGCGAACGTGAGCACCAGACCGCTGTAGGTCAGCACGCCGATGATGATGCCGATGACGCCCAGGGTGGCGCCGATCTTGAGACTGTTCTCGGCCCCCGCGCGGGCGGCCTCCAGAAAGCGCCGCGGACCGATCCGCGTGTCCTCGCGCAACCAGCTCACGGCGATGCAGGCCACCATCCCCAATATCGCCGAATAGGCGGGTGAGTACCCCACCAGCATCAGTACGGTGATGACCGCGAGCGGCAGTACGTAGTACCAGCCTCGCCTGAAGATCTCTCCGGCGCCTGTCCGCGCCTTCTCACCCCGTATGCCGTGCTGTTTGGCCTCGTAGTGGACCATGACGTAGACGCTGAAGAAGTACATCAGGGCCGGGAAGACGGCCACCAGCATGATGGTGGAGTAGGGCACGCCGGTGAGCTCCGACATGATGAAGCCGCCGGCGCCCATGATCGGGGGCATGAACATGCCGCCGATGGAGGCGGCGGGTTCTATGGCGCCGGCGACATGGGGCTTGAACCCGGCCTTCTTCATCATCGGGATGGTGAAGTTGCCGGTGGATACGGTATTGGCGATGGCGCTGCCGGAGATGGAGCCGAACAGGCCGCTGGCGATGACCGCCACCTTGGCCGGGCCGCCGATCCGGTGGCCCACGGCCGCTAGCGGGAAGTCGACGAAGAACCGTTGCGCGCCGCTGGTTTCAAGGAAGGCCCCGAAGATGACGAACAGGATCACGTAGGTGGCCAGCACGTTGGCCATGATCCCGAAGACGCCGTCGCTCTTGTAGAATATGCTGGTGCACAGGGCCGGAAAGGTGTCACCGGCGTGGGAGATGAGGTCGGGCATATAGTCGCCGTAGACCCCGTAGAGCAGCATCACGCCGCCCAGGACAACGAAAACGCTTCCCACCACCCGGCGCGCCAGTTCGACGCCGATCAGCACACCCGCCACCGCGATCCACTGGTCCAGGACTGTCTCGGCGCCGACCCGGTAGTTGATGGCCTCGAAGTTCCACATCCAGTAGCCGATGCACAGCACCGAGGAGGCCATCAGCAGATAGTCCGCGACCCTTCCCGGCACGCTCCGCGAGCGGTAGACGAGGAACACGAGCACATAGGTGATGACGACGTAGATCCCGCGATGGTACTGGGTGGCCGCGGGCACGAGCACCGCGGAGTACGAGTAGAAAAGCACCAGGGCGAGCGAGAGGATGTCGAACAGCCATCGCTCGGCAACGTTGAGTTTCTCGTACATGCGACTCGCGCTCTGCTACAAACCCTTCTCCTTCCAGAACCGCTCCGCTCCCGGGTGCAGGGGAGTCACGATACCCTTGGTCCCGCTCTTGATGCTCATTTCCTTGAAGGTCTTCTTCTGGTTCCGCATGTAGGCAAGGCCTTCGTCGGTATAGATCTTGGACAGCAGGTCGTAGACGACATCCGCGGACACCTTGGAATTGGCGACCCAGAGCGTGGAATCCTGGAACGAAGGGGACGTCCTGTCAACGCCGCGGTAGGTGCCGGCGGGCACCGCAAGCTTTGCGAAGTAAGGATATTTCTTGAAGAAGCCGCTGTCTTCCGCGTCCCCGGCGAGATCCACCAGATCGATATCGTTGGTCTGCGCGGCCATGATCACGGCGCCGCTGGGAAAAGCGGTGAACAACCAAAAGGCATCGAGCTGGTTGTTGCCGAAGGCGGCGGCCGCGTCGTTGTAGCCCATGGCGTTGCGTTCGATCTTGTCCCAGACGCCCATGTGGGTGAAGAACAGCTCGCAGTTGGCAAAGGCGCCGGAGCCCGCGTTACCCACGCCGACCCGCTTGCCCACCAGGTCCTTGACGCTACGGATGCCCGACCCCTTGCGCACCACCAGTTGCGCGGGCGCTCCGTACAGGTAGGAGACCGCGAGCACATCGGTGTACTTCCGGGTGTCGTTCTTCAAGCGGCCGTTGTGCCCGAGATAGACGTGGCCCGAATAGACCACGCCAAACTGCATCCTGCCCGCGTTGACCTTGCGCAGGTTCTCCACCGAGCCGGCCGAGGACTGGGCCCTGACCCTGTAGTCCTTGGACTTCTTGACCGGATCGTAGGTCTGAATGGAGTTCGCCACGATCTGGAAGGTGCCGCCCGCTGGGCCGCCACCGAACACCATGCGTTTGGCGGCAAGGACGGTAGAGGGGAAGGTGAGAACGCAGGCCGCCAACGCGGCGCCCGCGGCCAGCATTGCTCTGCGGCTCAAGCTCATGGGTCTTCTCCTTTCCGGGTTCCGATTCGCCTGTATTGATCTCCTAGTTTAACAAGACGCCACGTTCAACAGGAATGGCCCGGAATGAATGTCGATTCCTACCGCCAAGCCAAGCAATGAGGCTTGAATGGCAATATGGGTTGATGTATCGTCCGCCACACACGGGAGGGATGTACATGGGAGAAACCCGGCCCATTCCCGGCGCGGCGGCCCAGGCAATCGACAATCTCCTGGACGATTGTGCGGCTGTCCAGCGCGATCAGCACGTCGTGATACTGGCCGCGGTCGACGGCCTTTCCGGCGGTACCAACATCGTCGACGAGACCGCCATCGGCTGGATACAGCAGGGCGTGCAGGCCCGCGGCGCCCACGCCACGGTGATGTGGGTCGACCTGCCGGTGCGCCGTACCGTAATTTGGCCGGACATTCCTACGCGCGAAACCGTCTGGCGTATCCCCGGTCCGGTGAAATCGGTGATGCGTGACGCGGACACGCTCATCAGCCACGTGCTGGATTTCTCCACCGAGGAAGAGTTGAAGGAATGGCCGGAGCTTCTTGCGGAGACGAAGGTGCCCTTCGTGCGCAACATGGCAACCACCGCCGCCCTTCTTTCGACCGCCTGGGCGCGAACGCCGCACGCTTTCGTGTCCGAGCTTCGTCTACGCACCGCGGAGCTCATCCGGGCCGGTAGCCGTTGGGAGCTGACCAACCCCAACGGAACTCACCTGGAAGGCACCGTAGGCCCGGCAACGTCAAACTGGGGCAGCTACACGGCGCCGCGCGGCCGCAGGGGTTCTTTCCCTGAAGGGATATACCCCGCCATCAATCCGGTCGACATGCAGGGGGAGCTCGTGTTCGACCGGATGCTGCCCGTGTGGGCTCGGGATATCGGGGTGCCGCCGAGTTTTGCCCGTCCCGTCACCGTCACGATCAAGGACAACCACATCGTCAAGTTCGAGGGTGGCGCAGAGGCCAGGATACTCCGGGCGTTCTACGTCGAGCTCGCAAAGGTGCTGGGCGAGGATCACGGATACGAGATGCGCGCGCCCCACGGCGGCATTCACCCCGCCGCGCGCATTCGTCCCTCCCAGTGTCCCGACGAGGAATACCGGGAGTTCCTTCATTCCTTTCACCCATCCAGCATTCACCTTCATCTGGGCAATCATCGTTACAACGATGACTTTCCGTACTGTCTCCACTCGGCGCCGGAGCTCCGAGGCTCCACCCTGAAGGTAGGCGGGCAGGTCCTGCACGACGGAGACCGGCTGGGCGTCATGGACCACCCAAGTGTCGTGGCCCTGGCGACGGAGTATCCGGACCGTCCCGCCGCCGACGCCGGACGGTGGATCTAGTGTCCTGTCCTGGAGCCAGGCGGAGCGGCGCAAACAGAGACCCTGGTGGGCGCCGCCAGCGCGCGGAAGGAGACGGCCGGCATGCCTGACTGGAAGATGTTCTCCGCGGATGACCACGTGGACCTGGCATATCTTCCGGGAGACCTGTGGCAGAAGCGGGTTCCCGCGGCGTATCGGGATCGCGTTCCGCGGCTGGTCGAGACGGCCGAAGATTGGCACTGGGAGATGGACGGCCGTCCAATGGGGAGTTCCCAAAAGAAGGATGCCGTCATCAC
>JAPOQB010000631.1 GCA_026710965.1 Deltaproteobacteria bacterium
ATTTTCCAGCCGTTCGTCCTGAGCGTAGCGCCGCGTTAGCGGCGCGAAGTCGAAGGGCGCCATCTCACCAAGCGGCGATTGACCCGAGTTCCTTAGTCCAGTTCCCACAGGGAGACCACCATGAGCGACTACGCCAAACCCATTCCGACCCCCTCCGAGGACTCCCGGCCCTACTGGGAGGCCACCCGAAACCACGAACTGAAGCTGCAGCAATGCCGGGTGTGCAAGGCCTTCCGGTTCCCGCCGGCCGAGGTGTGCTCCGAGTGCACCTCCGACGCCTATGACTGGAACCCCGTGTCCGGCAAGGGCCGGGTGTTCTCCTTCGTCATCTACCACCGCGCCTACCACCCCGGCTTCCAGGGCGAGATCCCCTACGTGGTCGGTGTCATCGAGCTCGACGAGGGCCCGCGCATGCTCTCCAACGTGGTCGGCTGCAAGCCCGAAGAGGTCCGCTGCGACATGCCGGTGGAGGTTACCTTCGAGGACATCACCGACGAGATGTCGCTGCCGAAGTTCCAGCCGGCTTGAGGGAACGCCATGTCATATCGAGATTTGAGAGAATGGCTCGAACAGGTGGACGCCATGGGCGAGCTGCGCACGGTGCCCGGCTGCGACTGGAACCTGGAGATCGGCGCCCTGGCCGAGGTGGCGGGACGCGGGCAGGACGCCCCCGCGATCCTGTTCGACAAGATCAAGGACTATCCCGAGGGGCACCGGGTGCTGGTGGGCATGGTGGAGTCGCTCAAGCGCGCCGCCCTCACCACCAACCTCCCCACCGACATCACCCGTAACGAGTTCATCGCCGCCTGGAAGGAACGCCTCAACCACCCGGCGCTGATTCCGCCGGCATACGTGGACGAGAGCCCGCTCTACGAGAACGTGTTCACCGGCAAGGACATCGACGTGCTGAAGCTGCCGGTGCCCAAGTGGCACGACGAGGACGGCGGCCGCTACATCGGCACCGCCCACGTGGTCATGACCCAGGACCCGGACGAGGGCTGGGTGAACATGGGCACCTACCGCACCATGGTCCACGAGGCCGACCGCCTGGCGGTCTACATCTCCCCGGGCAAACACGGCCGCATCCACCGCCAGAAGTCCTTCGACCAGAACAAGCCCCTCAAGGTGGCCATCTCCTTCGGCCAGGACCCGCTGCTGTTCCTGCTGTCCTCCCGGCAGATCCCCTGGGGCGAACAGGAGCTCGACTACGCCGGCGGCATCAAGGGCGCGCCCGTGGACGTCATCCGCGGCGAGTTCACCGGCCTGCCGATTCCCGCCCACGCCGAGATCGCCATCGAGGGCGAGATCATGCCCGACGAGACCCGCGACGAGGGTCCCTTCGGCGAGTGGCCCGGCTACTATGCCAGCGGCTCGCGCCAGGAACCGGTGGTGCACGTCAAAAGCCTGATGTACCGCAACAATCCCATCCTCACCGGCTCGCCGCCGTTCCGGCCGCTGCCCGGGGCCGACGGCTGCACCTCGCTGATACGGGCCGCGTTCATCTGGGATTCCATGGAGAAGGCCGGCGTCCCCGACGTCACCGGCGTCGCCTGCTACCAGAACCGCTTCTTCACCGCCGTCTCCATCCGCCAGCGCTACCCCGGCCACGCCAAGCAGGCCGCCTTGATCGCCAGCCAGAACCACACCGGCGCCTACCTCGGCCGCTACGTGGTGGTGGTGGACGAAGACATCGACGTATCCGACCTGAACGATGTCGTGTGGGCCATGTGCACCCGCTGCAACCCCGCCGACTCCATCGACATCCTGCGCCGCACCTGGAGCGGCCCCCTCGACCCCATCATCCCCCGCGACCAGAAAGGCCACAACTCCCGCGCCATCATCGACGCCTGCCGCCCCTACGAATGGATCAAGGACTTCCCGCCCGTGTCGGGAGCGAGCCCGGAGTTGAAGGAGAGGGTGCTGGAGAAGTATGGGGAGTATCTGAAGGGGTGAGGGGGAGCCCGAAGCCGCCGCGCACGGTTCCCGAGTTCACGAAGCGAATCTGAAGACCTGCACGGAGAGGGATCGGACCGCCTTTCCCTCGCCGTGAACCATCAGGCGAACTTTCTCCGCCGTTTCGCGACTGAAGGTTTGTTCGCCACACTGGCCGCACACCACGGCGGGAACGCCGTCTACCATGACGTACTGCCCGTCGATACAGAACATCTCGTCAACCAACTCTTCTCGGGTCTCTCCCCCGCGACAGACATCACACTTGGGCATGTCATCTCCTCCTGGAGTAATTGACCCACTCTTCCTGGCTAGGCTCATAGAGTGTGATGATCCTCAATGACTCGCCGTCGGCCAACGAAACCTGAATGTGCAGCGGCCTCCCCATTCGCGTAAAGCCCAAGAGGAGGCAGCTCGGAGAGTACTTGTCATCAGGGTACTCTTCAATCACGTTTGCCCGCCTTCCGGCTTCGCGTATTTCCCGCTCACTGATGTTTCTTTCAACCAAGCGCCTGAACGCATGGCGGGTTACGACATAGTCACCCGAAAAGAGTTGCCTACGGACTTGGTCAATCGTCTTCACACCGACACTGACCCATCACATGCAAGCTCGCCTCAGGGCCTTGCCCAAGAATGACTGGCGCATGTTCAATGCCTACCCCTCACGGTACTCTCCGTCGACGCAAACGGCAATATGTCTGTATCTGTAGATGCGGGCGTTGGCTTCCGCAAGGTCACTCACCGCGAAGTGAGTTCCGGCCAAGATCCGGGAAACGGCCATCACGAACTATTAGGCGGCAACTGGAAAACGCCGGTGTCCGGTTCCGCCATCCACAACGCGCCCGTATCGATGTCGAACCACCAGCCGTGAAGCGTGAGATCGCCCGTTTCCACCCGATCCTGAATCCACGCATAGGACCTAAGGTTTGCCAATGACCTGAGCACCGATCGCTGCTCGGCCGCAGTCGCTGCTTCCGCTTCCGTGCGCTCGCCCTCGGAGTCCTCCGCCAGCACCTCCCGGCAGGCTCCGTCCGCCAGCGCCACCCAAGGCCCCAGACACTCGAACAGTGGCAGTTCCTGCCCTCGCGCCGCATCCAATGCCGCCTTGATGCCCCCGCAGTGGGAATGGCCGCATACCACTACGTGGGAGACCCCGAGTGCCTTGACGCCGTACTCGACCGCCGCCATCACTGCGTGCGCGGTCGCGTCGCCGGGGCGCCGAGGGGACACGAGGTTGGCGACAACGCGGACAACGAAGATGTCCCCCGGGCGCGCACCGCAGATTAACGCCGGGTCGACGCGGGAGTCGCTGCAGGCAATGATCAGGACGTCTGGTTCCTGGCCTTGCGCCAGGCGCGCCATCAGGGAGCGGTCGCCTTCGTATTCGGTCTCATGGAAACGGCGGGCACCCCTGAGGAGCGCGGAGTAGCTGTCGGTATGATCGTTGGTCACGGCTTCATCCTTTAACGATTGTCGGTCTCATGTATGCGATGGTATTCTCGAAAACGACCTATCAACTTGACCAGAAGAGTTAAGCCTTGCCGGATCGCAAGAGTTCACAGGAGTCGACAGGACCGCTGGCCTCCCCAGATACGGGTAGCGAGGGCAGCACGGGTCCACGGACATCCTCGCCGCCTTCTGCCCAGGACCGCTCCGAATACGATAACCCGGATTACCCGGAATTCGAAGTTCACGACGTAGTGGCGGGCTACGACAGCGCCGCAACCGCTCTCGTGCCGGAGTACGAGCGGGTTTCGTTCGAAAACGTACACGCCCCCGTACTCAAGTGGCTGCCGCAGTCGCCCGCTTGGGTCCTCGACGTGGGTGCGGGCAGCGGGCGCGACGCCGCGTGGTTCGCGAGAAAGGGGCACAACGTAGTCGCGGTGGAGCCGTCACGGCAACTACGTGCCGTTGGGAAAGCCTGTCACGGATCGTCGGCGATCAAATGGATTGGTGATGAGCTCCCGGCGCTGGCCAAGGTCGTACGCTCGAAGCTCACGTTTGACCTGGTATGGCTGAGCGCGGTGTGGACGCACGTACCGCCGAACGGCCGACGTCGGGCGTTTCGCAAGCTGGTCTCCCTGATGAGCCCTGGCGGCAGCATGATGTTGAGCCTGCGCCACGGCCCTCCTCCTCGGGGACGTCCCATGCACTCCGCGGAACCTGGTGACATCGAGAAGTTGGCCCAGGAACACGGCCTGCAGATCGTCAGTATCCAGCACCAACAAGACGCAGGCAACCGGCCCGGTATCGCGTGGGATGTAATCTGGCTCCGACTCCCCGACGACGGCACCGGGGCACTTCCGTTGCTTCGCCACATTGTGTTCAACGATCAGAAGTCGTCCACGTACAAGCTCGCCTTGCTGAGAGTGCTGCTTCGTATCGCCGACAACACCGGGGGGTTCGTTCGCCGGGAGGGCGAACACCACGTTGACCTTCCGCTTGGCCTCGTGGCGCTCTTCTGGGTCCGCACATTTCGGCAACTGGTGGCCGAAGGGTTCCCCCAACACCCCAAGGGCAACAGCCACCTCAGTTTTGCGAAAGACGCCTTCCGTGGCTTGGAAACCCGGTCGCCCTACGACCTCCGGATAGGACAGCAGTTTACCGGCGACGACGCCGAAAACCTGGTGGTGGCAATCCGTGATGCCGTGGACTGCATTCGGAGAATGCCGGCCACGTACATTACCTATCCAAGAAGTGACAAGCCCGTATTCCCAACCGAGCGGAGGGGTCCCGTAAGGCTCCGCGACAGCCTGCGGCTCGATGAGTCGTTCCTTTGGTCCTTCGGGACGTTTTCCGTCCCTGTCAACCTGTGGCAGGCAATGTCCAGATACGCTCCGTGGATCGAGCCTGCCATCCTCAACGAGTGGGTCCATGTCATGCGCGGTTATGAAAGGACGCCGACCGAGGAGGCTTCGACCCCTTGGGACAAGTATATGAACGCCTTACGCTGGCTGGTGCCGGACCACGACACGAGTTTCGTCCGACAACTGGCGGAAGATTTGCGCAAGGGTAATTCCGGGCTATTCTGCGTATGGACCGGGCGCCGG
>JAPOQB010000635.1 GCA_026710965.1 Deltaproteobacteria bacterium
ACGCCGGCGGTACCGGAAGCGCAAGCGACGGACCCCGTTCAAGAAAAATCCGAGACGGAGACGCCCACGGGCACGCCGACCGTGGCGGGGAGCTGAGTCAGCATGGCCATCGATGCGAGTCTAGTCAAACAACTACGGGACAAGACGGGTGCGGGGTTCATGGACTGCAAGAAGGCCCTGACGGAGTGCGAGGGCGACTTTGAAAAGTCCGTGGATCATCTGAGAGCGAAGGGGTTGGCGCTCGCCGCGCGCAAGTCCGAGCGCGAGGCGAGCGAAGGGCTGGTCGGCGCCTACATCCACGGCGGCAACAAGATCGGAGTTCTCCTGGAAGTGAATTGCGAGACCGACTTCGTGGCCCGCACCGAAGAATTTCAGGCCCTGGTGAAGGACCTTTCCATGCAGATCGCCGCGGCCAACCCGCGCTGTGTCCGGCGCGAGGAGGTCAGCGAGGAGGAGTTGGCGCGGGAGAAGGCGATCTATCGGCAACAGGCCGAGGAGTTGAACAAGCCCGAGGCGGTGTTGGCGAAGATCGTCGACGGCAAGATGGAACGTTTCTACGAGGAAGCCTGTCTCATGGAGCAGGCCTTCATCAAGGAGCCGACCCGCCGGGTCAAGGACCTGATACAGGACTCCATCGCCCGTCTGGGCGAGAACATCCGTATCAGGCGTTTCGTTCGCTATTCCGTAGGCGAGGGGATGAAGGAGTAGTGTCGTCAGGAAACCAGGGTCCCACCGAATGACCGGCGTGGAGCTGAGATACAAGCGAGTCATTCTGAAAATCACTGGGGAGGTGCTCGCGGGCGAACGCCAGTACGGCATCGATCCGGCCACCGTCGCCCGTTTCGTCGAAGAGATCCGGGAGGTTCACGAGCTCGGCTGCGAGATCGCCCTGGTCATCGGAGGCGGCAACATCCTGCGTGGCGCCGAGGCCAGCGACCACGGCATCGACCGCGCCAGCGCCGACTACATGGGCATGCTGGCCACCGTCATCAACAGCATCGCGCTCCAGGACGCGCTGGAAAAGATCGGTGTGTCCACCCGGGTCATGTCGGCCATCGAGATGCGTCAGGTGGCCGAGTTGTACATCCGCCGGCGGGCCGTTCGGCATCTGGAAAAGGGCCGGGTCGTCATCTTCGCCGGTGGTACCGGCAATCCCTATTTCACCACGGACACCACGGCGAGCCTGCGGGCCATGGAAGTGGGCGCCGAGGTCATTCTGAAGGCAACCAAGGTCCGGGGTGTCTACGATACGGATCCGTTGAAGAACCAGGAGGCGAAGCTCTTCCGGGAGTTGACCCATATGGAGGTCTTGAGCAAGGAGCTCAAGGTGATGGACTCCACCGCCATTTCGCTTTGTATGGACAACAAGCTGCCCATTATCGTCTTCAACGTCATGGAGCGGGGTAACATCCGCAAGGTGGTGGGCGGCCAGCCCATCGGGACCCTGGTAGGCGTCGGCGACCGGTAACGAATCACTCTTGCCGCCCGCAAGCTCAAAGGTGCGAGATGGACGACACCTTTTACGATATTTTTCAGGATGACTTGGAGAAAACCCTGGCGGCCATGCGCCGGGAGTTCGGACGGGTGCGCACCGGCCGGGCTTCGGCCACGCTTTTTGACGGGGTCACGGTGGACTACTACGGCACCCAGACGCCGCTGAACCAGATCGCCACCATCGCGGTCCCCGAGCCCCGGCTGGTGACGATTCAAGCATACGACCGGAGCGCCATCGCCGGTATCGAGAAGTCCATCCTGAAGGCGGACCTTGGCCTGATGCCGGCGAACGACGGCAAGTTGATCCGGGTGCCGATACCGGAACTCAGCGGCGAGCGGCGCAAGGAGCTGGTGAAGCAGGTCCGCAAGACCGCGGAAGAGTTTCGAGTCTCCGTACGAAACCATCGGCGCGCCGCCATCGACGGTTTGAAGGAGATGCAGAAGGGCAAGGAGATCACCGAGGACGAGGTGAAGCAAGGGCAGGAACGCATCCAGAAGATCACCGCCGAGTTCGTCGTCAAGGTGGACGGGTTCCTCAAGGCCAAGGAAGAGGAGATCATGGAGGTCTAGTGTCCCGGGCTTCGTGTCCTTGGGCACCGCGTGCCTTTCGATCTTTCCGGAATGGAGCTCCACGGGCTAGAAAAGAGTCGATTGCCCACTCATGTCGCGATCATCATGGACGGCAATGGACGCTGGGCCAGGTTGCGGGGCAAGAGTCGCCTCGAAGGTCACCGCGAGGGCACGGAGTCGGTCAGAGCCACGGTGGAGTTGAGCCGCAACCTCGGCATTCGCTACCTTTCGCTGTACGCATTTTCATCCGAGAACTGGAATCGGCCGCACGACGAGGTCGAGGGTTTGATGGGCCTCCTGGAGGACTACCTGCAGGGCGAGCAGGAGCGCATGATGCGCGAGGGGATCCGTCTCATGGCCATCGGCGACCGCAAACGCCTTCCCGTGTCGGTACGCCGGGTCCTTGACCGCAATATCCGGCTCACCCGCGACAACGACGCCATTACGGTCATTCTGGCCCTCAGCTACAGCGGCCGGAGTGACATCGTCAAGACAGTGCGGGACATCGCCCGGAAGGTGAAGGCCGGCGAGTGCACGCTCGCCGAGATCGACGAGTCCATGATCGCCGCCAATACCGAAACCGGGCCTATCCCCGACCCGGACCTGTTGATTCGCACCAGCGGGGAGATGCGCATCAGCAACTTCTTCCTTTGGCAGATACCCTACACCGAGCTGTACATCACCCCCACGCTCTGGCCCGATTTCTCGGAGCAACAGTACATCAAGGCGCTGCTTGAGTTTCAACGGCGGAAGCGCCGGTTCGGCAAGACGGACGAGCAACTCCTGCAGGGTTGAAATGGGCACGGGACACTAGATGCGCACCCGGGTACTGACCGCCCTGGCCGGGATCCCCCTCCTCATCGGGATTATCGTCCTGGACAGCGTCTGGCTGTTCGCGTCCTTCATCGAGATCCTCACCCTCGTTGCCCTGCACGAATACTTTCGCATGGCCTTTCCGGACCATGGATGGGTGCGCCTGACGGGGATCGTCGCGGGGATGCTGCTGTCCCTGACCCTCCTGGTGCCGTGGCTGTCGGGGCTGTTCCCGGTCATCGTGGCGGGCCTGTTCATGGTGTTCATCTTCACCGGCGGCACGGTAGAAGAGCGTTTCCGTCACCTCGGTGTGGCGCTGGCCGGGGCCTTGTACCTGGGCTATCTGTTCCCGCATTTCACGGTGTTGTACCGCGGCGGCCATGAGTCGGTGCTGTGGGTGCTGATCGTCGTCTTCTCCACCGACAGCGCCGGCTACTTCGCCGGTGTGGCCCTGGGGCGAAGAAAGTTGTATCCTGCGGTCAGCCCCGGGAAGACGGTGGAGGGCACGGTGGCCGCCACCGCGGCCGGCCTGGCCGTCGGTTGGTTTTCGGGTTGGTGGCTGCTGACCCTGTCGCCGGTGCACCTGTTGTTGTTTTCGCTGGGCATCGTGGTCCTCGCTCAGTTGGGCGACCTGTTCGAATCGTTGATCAAGCGGGGTTTCTCGACCAAGGATTCGGGCAGTATCCTCCCCGGCCACGGTGGCCTGATGGACCGGCTTGACAGCCTGATCTTTCCGGGGGTTCTGAGCACCTACTTCCTGGGGTTGTTGTCATCATGAAATCCATCGTCATCCTGGGCTGCACCGGCACCAT
>JAPOQB010000639.1 GCA_026710965.1 Deltaproteobacteria bacterium
CCCTGACCATCGGCGGGGATGACCTGGCGGGGGGCAGCTTTTTGGTGGTGTACGCCGCATTCATGGTGTTCACCGGCGCGGTGGTCCGCCTTGGCGGCGCCTTCTCCGCCATCGCCGCCATACTCCCTGCGGTGCAGCAGATGAAGCCCATCCTCGCCGAACGCCCCCGGAACCTGGCATCGGACCTTCCCGCTCCAGAGCTGAAGGGCGAGGTGCTGCTGGACCACGTGAGCTTCCGCTACTCCGACGACGGGCCACTGATTCTGAATGACGTCACCATCCATGCCCTGCCGGGAGAGTTCATTGCCCTGGTTGGGGAGTCGGGCTCGGGAAAGAGCACCATATTCCGGCTGGCTCTGGGGCTGGAGCGGCCGCAGCTCGGCGCCGTGTACTTTGACGGTCACGACCTGAGCCGGCTCAACTGGAGCTCGGTGCGCAACAAGATCGGGACCGTTCCACAGGATGCCCACCTGCGCCCTCAGATGATTCTAGACAACATCATCGGGATCGACGGGGAACTGAACGAGGACAACGCATGGCAGGCCGTCCGTATGGCCCGGGTGGACACCGACATTGAGGCGATGCCAATGCGCATGTACACCGTCACCAGCGAGAGCGCTGCGGCCTTCTCCGGCGGCCAGGTGCAGCGCTTCATGCTGGCCGCTGCCCTGGCTCGAAACCCCCGGCTGCTGCTGTTGGACGAGGCGACCAACTGGCTCGACAACCGGACCCAGGCCGACATCATGGAACAGATCGAGCAGCTCTCCGTGACCCGCATCATCAGCGCCCACCGGCTATCCACCATCCGGCGGGCCGATCGCATCTACGTGCTACAGGGAGGCCGCGTCGTCCAGGAGGGGACATTTGAAGGGCTGATGGACCGGGAAGGTGTGTTCCGAGACCTGGTCCGGCGACAGCTGACGTGAATCGCTCATCTCAATCGACAGGCGGCGGGGCGTGATGGAGGAAGCCGATGAGAGCCGACGAGGACTCCAGGGGAAATGGCGGAACGGGGCCACGAGAAGGACCGGCGCATAGCACTGTTGGCGGGTTCCTGGCAGAGTTGAGGGGCCTGTTCCCCTCGGCTTTGGTAGACGACGCCGGCTGGGAGCGCCTTCTGGCGCTGGCGCGTCGCCTGCCCATCTCTGTGACCGACAACCGTTTCGGCTTCGAGTTTGACCTCTGCGACCCCAAACCGGCGGCTGACTTCTGCGTGGCGCCGTCTCCCGGCTCCCGTCTCGCCGAGTTCTACGTCCGCCAGGGCGAGGTTGCCCCGCTGGAATCGCCACAGGCCGCGCTGGGGGCGTTCCTGGCTGAACAGTCGAGCAACCCCAGGGCTCTTTTGGCACAGGGGGAAGGCGGGGTACTACTGGAGTACGATCTGGCCGGGATTTCGTCGGATCAGCCAGCCCCGCCCGGCATCTTCATAGTGCCACGGGATGTGCCGGAATCATCCCGCCAGCGGGAGTTGTACGCCGACCCGGAGCTTCTCGCAGCCGGGCTATGGGCTGTCGCCGGATGGACGCCCGATGAAGCCATTCTGCGGCAGATGCAACGCATCTATAGCCTGCTGCACCCCACCGCAGGCGTTTCGCAGGCCGGCATTCTGCCGGGCCGGCCGCAACGGGCGATACGCCTTATCATAGGCACCAGACCCGGCGCAGACGCCATCGAGATGCTGGAGCGGTTGGGATGGTCCGGCTCCCCGGCAGACGTCACCGCCGTTTGCGAGAGCCTGGCAGGACTGACGAGCCAGACCGTCAGTTTGAGCATCGACGTAACGGCGCAGGGGATTTCTCCGCGTCTTGGACTGGAGTTTTTCCGGCCCGCGGCATGGCACGAACTGGACCGCGCCGGATGGGGCCGCCTGATCGACCGGCTGGAGGAGCGGTCCTGGTGCCTACCGGAAAAGGCTCGCGGGCTGAAGGCCTGGCCGCGGGTGGAGCAGGTCTTCGACGCGACCGGAGTATACCGGATCCAGCAGAGCATCAATCACGTAAAGGTGGTCGTAGACCGCGGGACCATCGCCGCCAAGGCCTACGCAGGCACGATCGTGCTACAGGCAATCTAAGCCTATTCGTTGCTCCAGACAACAAACCCGCCGGCGACCGTCTCCAGCTCAGCCTCGCTGAGCTTCGGAGAGGGCGACAACACCAGGTGCGCCGTCGTCGCGCTGTCCTCGTGGACTGCCACGTCGAAACCGTCCGGCATGGCAACCCCGATTTCGGACGAGATTGCCGCCTTGGGGTCGGCGATGAGCCGGGCGCGGAA
>JAPOQB010000642.1 GCA_026710965.1 Deltaproteobacteria bacterium
TCCACCGCCTTCGGGCGGGAACGGCGGCCGCCAAACAGGCGGAAGGAGACGCGATGGTCTTCAGAATCGGCACGGCGGATACCGGCGGCACGTTCGACACCCAGGGCATGGCCGTGGCCCAGGTCTTCAACGAGTCCCGCCCGCCGGGCGAACGCTGCGAGCTTACACGGAGCTCGGCCAGCATCGACAACGCCAACCGGCTCGACCGGGGCGAGATCGAGTTCGGCTTCATGGCCTCCAACTGGGTGCCGCGGGCAGGGCAGGGGACCGCGCCGTTCGACCACCCCATCGGGTTGCGCGTGGTGTCGCCGGCCAACGCCGGCCCGATCTTCTTCGTCGCCCTGGCCGACACACCGGTGGCCAACATCGACGATCTCGCGGGCAAGCGGGTGGTGGTGGGGGCCCGGGACAGCGGCATGACCCAGCACGTCCACACCCTTTGCAATGCCCTGGGCATTCCCTTCTCGGACTTCGACCCGGTCTACCTGGGCTTCCCCGAGGGGGCCGACGCGCTGGCGGCGGGGGCGGTGGACGTCCAGTTCCAGTGCCCGATCCCCAACGCGGTGATGACGGACCTGAGCCGGCGGGCCCGGGTCAAGGTCGTCCCGTACCGGGAGGAACAGATCGAGCAGGTGTTGTCGAAGGTGTTCTTCTACCGGCGGGTGGTGATGCGCCGGGGCGTGTTCCGGGGCGTGGAAGAGGACATTCCCCAGCTAGCGGTGCTGAACGTGCTGGTGACCCATGAACGCGTGGACGAGGACCTGGTCTACGAGCTCGTCTCCACGCTGGTGGCGAACACCGGGGCGCTGGCGCGGCTCAACCCGCTTTTCGAGGGTCTCGCCGACCTCTACGAACCGCTCCGGACCGAGGGGCCGGCGGCTTTGGAACTGGACGGGGTTCCGCTGCACCCCGGCGCCTTGAGGGCCTACCGGGATGCCGGTTATCTGTGATTCGTTCTGACCGGGAACGGGGCTAGGCGGACGCTTTGGCGGCGGCTCCCTGCTCACCCCGGCGCTCGAAGTAGTCCTTGGCGACGTCCGGAAAAAGCGTGTAGGAGAGCAGGTCTTCCTCGCTGGCCGCGAGGTCGCCGATCTCCTTGCGGGCCTCCTCCATCCTGGGCTTCAGCAGGTCGGCGGGACGGCAGTGGATGGGCTCCTTCTTGCCCAGGACCATGGCCTTCATCTCCTCGCATACCGGCCCCGGCGGTTCACCGTAGTGGCCCATGACGTAGTTGCGCACTTCCATGGTCACCACGGCGTAGCGCTTGCCGGTCAGCACGTTGAGCGTGGCCTGGGAGCCGACGATCTGGCTGGTGGGCGTCACCAGCGGCGGGTAGCCGAGGTCCTGGCGCACCGCCTGCACTTCCTGGAGCACCTCGGGCAGCCGCTTCTCCGCGTTCTGCTGGCGCAACTGGGTCACCAGGTTCGAGAGCATGCCGCCGGGAATCTGCGACTCGACGATGTCGGCGTTGACGCGGTTGCTGATGGGGCTCTCGAACTCGCTGTACTTGCCGCGCACCTCGGTGAAGTATTCGGCGATGTGGGCGAGGGGCTGGAGGTCGAGCCCGGTGTCGTAAGGGGTGCCCTTGAGGGCCACCACCACCGCCTCGGTGGCCGGTTGGGAGGTGCCGTGGGACAGCGTCGATATGGCCGTGTCGATGATGTCCACGCCGGCTTCCACGGCCATGATGTAGGCCATCTGCGCCATGCCGGTGGTGCAGTGGGAGTGCAGGTGGACGGGGATGTCGAAGCGTTTCTTCAATGCGCCGATGAGCTCATAAGCCACATAGGGCGACAGCAGGCCGGCCATGTCCTTGACGGCCAGCACGTCGGTGCCGGCGTCCACCAGCTTCTCGGCGAAGTCGACGAAGTATTGCAGCGAGTGGACCGGGCTGATGGTGTACGATACCGCGGCCTCCAGTGTCTTGCCGGTACGCTTGACCGCGTCCATGGAGGTCTTCATGTTGCGGATGTCGTTCATGGCGTCGAACACCCTGAAGACGTCGATGCCGTTCTCCGCGGACTTTTCGATGAACGACTCCACCGCGTCATCCGGATAGTTGTGGTAGCCGACGATGTTCTGGCCCCGCAGCAACATCTGGAGCCGGGTGTTGGGCATGGCCTCCCGGATCAGCCTCAAGCGCTCCCAGGGGTCTTCGTTCAGATACCGGAGGCACGCGTCGAAGGTGGCGCCGCCCCACATCTCCACCGACCAGAAACCGATCTTGTCGAGATCCTCGGCGATGGGCAACATGTCCTCGGTGCGCATACGTGTCGCCAGCAGGGA
>JAPOQB010000539.1 GCA_026710965.1 Deltaproteobacteria bacterium
GCGAAGCCTACCCCCGAGGGCGTTCCCGTGCTGATGATGTCGCCGGGCTCCAGGGTCAGGCCGTCGGACAGCGACTCGATGGTCGCGGGAATGTCGAAGATCATGTCCCGGGTGTTGCCGTCCTGCATGGTCTCGCCGTTGACGCGGCATTGCAGCCTGACCGCCTTGGGATCGGGCATGGCGCTCTTGTGCACGATGCTGGGTCCCAGCGGGCAGAAAGTGTCCAGCGACTTGCCCTTCCACCATTGCAGGTGCCGGCGCTGCAGGTCACGGGCGGTCATGTCCAGACAGACCGTGTAGCCGAAGATGTAGTCGTTGGCCTTGGCGCGGGGGATGTTGCGGCCCTTCCGGCCGATGACCACCGCCAGCTCCACTTCCCAGTCGATCTTGCTGGTGGCCGAATGGGCGAGCACCTTGCCCTGGTCGCCGATGACCGCGGTGGCCGGCTTGGTGAAGAACACCGGCACCTCGGGCGTGTTGAGCTGGACTCCCCGCGCGCGCACGCCCTCGTCGATGTGTTCCTGGTAGTTGACTCCCAGGCAGATGACGTTCTTTCGCGGCGAGGGAATCGGCGACAGCAGCCGGGCGCGGTTTCGTTGTACCAGCATCCCCGCTTGGGCGAGTCTGCGCATGCCCTTGGTATCGAGCCCGCCGACGTACTTGGCCGCCTTCCTGGCGGTCGTGACGGCCTTGGCGCCGGCCTCGATAAAGGCCTGCATGCTGTCCAGATACGAGGCGGTGCTCCCCGGCAGATAACGCCTGCTGACCTCCCGGAGATCGATGATCTGATCGTCCCCGGTCATCACCCCCAGGCGGGTCTTGCCGCGGAAACTGTACGTAACGAAGCGCATCGGCGAACCTCCTCTCCGCTTCCGGTGGATCGTTCGCGGGTCTCTCCCGCTCTCTGTCGATGTCTCTGGAGACAAGCGTTCCGAAGAAAAACGCCATATTCTCATAGAGAAGCGCCGTGCCGATGTCAACCCGCCGACGCCGTCGCGATTGCGGCGCCACGAAATTGCACGCCCGGGTGGGCGGTGTTACCCTTCCCGGTGTGAAACGAGCCAAAGGACAGCGCACCGCCATGGAGGTGGGGGACCGCGTCCTGGTGAAGGGAGACTTGCGCAGGCAGGTCATGCTGGTAGCCAGGGTGGATGTTCCTCACTCGACCCAGAAGGTGTTCCTCTCGCGGTCGGGCGGGGACTTCACGGTGGGCCTCAAGATCTGGAAATCGGACTACACCTGGAGCGAGAAGAACCAGATGTGGGTGTCGAAACGCTGACGGCGCTTTCGCCGGCCTGATCGATGGCGCAGGACCTGGAAACGCTCCTGAAGAGCCTCCGCGAAGGCAGCGGGCCGGCAATCATGCTGCTCCATGGCGACGAGTTCCGCGTCCGCGGAGCGAGCCGCGCCATTCTGAACCTCATCGCCCCCGATTCGGACCGCGCCCTCGGCACTTCGGCTTTCGACGGCCGGAGCACGTCCTGGGACGAGATCGAGGCCAGCCTCATGACCCCGTCCCTTTTCGTCTCCGCCTGCTCGGTGGTGGTGGAAAACGTTCCCTGGTTCGCACCCGCCGAGCGCAAGGTGGATCTGCTGGACAAGTCCCTGAACCTCTGGGAGGAGGGGCGGCGGGACGACAGCGGACGCGCCTTCATGGCGTTGTTGCGGTCGGAGGGGTGGACGCGGGAGCGGTGGCTGGAAGCGGCGGACGCGGCGCAATTGGCGGATACCGTCAAGGATTACCGGGCACATGCCCGGGAGATCCAGGCGGTCTGGCAATACTGCCGCGAGCAGAATCTCACTCCGGGCAATCCCAAGGCCGACGAACAAAGCCGGATCCTGCAACTGCTGGAGCGGGGGCTGCCGGACGGCTGCCGCCTGTTGCTGCTGGCCCCTCAGGTGGACAAGCGCGGGCGTGGCTACAAGCAGTTGACCCGCCAGGGCTGCGTCGTCGACCTGTCGGTGGAACGGGACCGGAGCGGGCGCATCCGCCGCGAATCCCTCGCCGCCTTTCTCGATCAGCGCCTCCGCCGGGGGCGCAAGCGGATCGACCCGCAGGCCCGGGAGGTGGTGCTGTCCCGGTGCGGCAACGAGCTCTGGGCCGTCGATCAGGAGATCGAGAAGCTGCTCCTGTACGTCGGGGAGGCGGAGACCGTGGGCGTTTCCGACGTCGAGGAGATCTTCACCGACCAGTCGGAGAGCTGGGTGTTCGACCTGACGGATTCCCTGGGGGAGAGGGATACGCTCCAGGCCCTGGGCTTTCTCAGGCGCCTCATGGCCAACGGCGAATATCCGCTGCGCGTGCTGGGCGCCATCGCCAGCCAGGTGCGCCGCCTCCTGAGCGCCCGCCAGCTCCTGGACCACGAGCTGGCCAGGGTCTGGCGCCGGCGCATGTCCTACACCGAGTTCCAGCAACGGGTCCCCGCCGATACCGAAGGCCTCCCCACCAAGAGCCCCTACGCCAACTACCTGACCCTGCAGCGGGCGGAAAGGTTCACCCTCCCCGAGCTCAAGGGATTTCTCCGGTTGATCCGAGAGACCGATGAACGCCTCAAATCCTCGGGCCACCAGCCCCAGGCCGTGATGGAAAGGCTGATCCTGGAAATGTGCCGCCCGTGAACGGGTCTGGTTGATCCCCCTCGGCCGCTAAAGATCCCGCGGGTCGCGCCGATTCCTACTCTCAAGGAGTCGAGTCAGGATATGGTGCGAGATTTTTTGCGGCGGCTTTCCGTTCCGTTGGCGGCGCTTCTCCTGGGGGCCTTCGTCGCCGGTTTCTTCGTCCATCTCCTGTACGGGCGTTGGGCCGGGCCGGCGCCGTGCGCGGAGCCCTTGCCCGGCGCTTCGGCTTCCGCCACGGATCCGTCCACCCCGCGCGACCTGCCGCTGGTGGACGTGATGGAAGTGGAGCGGCTCCAGGAGTTGGCGGGCGTGCTGGCGCGGGTCCGGGGCCGGGTCCACCGCGTCGGGCACTCCTCCAGGAGCAACACCTACTTCCTGGACTTCGGCCCCTCCCGATCGGCGTTCACCGCGGTCATCTTCTCCTCCGCGGCGGACGGCTTCCTGCGGGAGAAGGCCCATCCCAAGCAGTTCCAGGGTCAGGAAGTGGAGCTCACCGGACGGATCAAGGACGACCCCAAGTACGGCCTGGAGATGATTTTGGAGAGCCCGGCGCAGATCAGGGTGCTGCCGTGACCCCGGCGGCTTTTCTTGGATCGTCGGGCGTTTTGGGCTAAGCTCCGCGCTCATGGAGAACCGTCC
>JAPOQB010000174.1 GCA_026710965.1 Deltaproteobacteria bacterium
CATATACAGGGTGGGATCGCCGAAGGCCGCCCGGGCCTCGGCCGAAGCAGTGCCGAAGGCGGTCTGAAGCTCGCTTTCTTCCCGGACGATCTTGATCCCCTTGCCGCCGCCCCCGGCCGCCGCCTTCAAGAGCACCGGATAACCCACCTCCGCGGCCACCCCCGCCGCGTCCTCGAAGTCGCGGACGTTGTCGGAGCCGGGGACCAGCGGAACGCCGAAGGCGCCGACGGTGGCCCGGGCCAGCAGCTTGTTGCCCATCTGGCGGATGCTGTCGGCCCGCGGGCCCACGAAGGTAATGCCGTGCTTGGCGCAGGCCTCGGCCAGCTCGGATTTCTCGGCGAGGAAGCCGTAGCCCGGATGAAGGGCGTCGCAACCGGTGCCCAGTGCGGTGGCCACCAGGGCGTCGACCTTGAGGTAGCTCTCGGTGGAACGGGCCGGGCCGATGCAGACGGTGCGGTTCGCGAGACGCGCCGGCATGCTGTCCCGGTCGGCCTCGGAAACCACCGCCACCGACTCGATGCCCAGGGACTGACAGGCCCTGATGATGCGGACCGCTATCTCGCCCCGGTTGGCGACCAGGAGACGGTTAACGGCCATGGGGGAAACCCTCTTTAGGCATCAGGCCGGACCAGGAAGAGGGTCTGGCCATGCTCGACGAACTGGCCGCTCTCCACGCATACCTCGTCGATGGTACCGGCCGTGCCGGAACTCACCGCGTTGAAGACCTTCATGACCTCCACAAGGCCCACCGTGGTCTCGGCATCCACGCGGTCGCCGAGCTTGACGAACGGCGGGGCGCCGGGCTCCGGCGTGGCGTAGAATGTGCCCACCATGGGTGCGGGTATGGCTACGGTGCCTTCCTTGACGGTGACCGGTTGGGACGCGGGTGCGCTCTCGGCGGCGGGGGCCGGCGCAGGGGCCGCTGCTGCCGGCGCCTCGGCGGCGGGTGCTGCCGCCGGCGCGGCCGCCGCGGCGGGCGCGGCCTGCGTCACGCTGACGGTCGCGGGCGCGGCGGGAACTCCGGACTTGCTGACCGTGAGCTTCAGATCGCCGATCTCCAGATCGAGATAGTCGAAGTTCGATTTCTCCACCAGGTCCAATATCTGTAGTACTTCATCCTCGGTCAATTGCGTGTCCCTCTCTTCCTGTTCCGCTGGATTCCGAACCGCCGTGGCGGGCGTGAAGACGCGAAAGCCCTGAATGCGCGGGTATTCTTAACAAGAATCCGAATCGTGCGTCAACCACGGCCAGCCGGGCCGAAGGGCGGGCGCGGCGGCACGAGAGACACTAGACTCTCAAACAGAGACGTACTATTCTGACTGCCCATCGGCGTCCGACGCCGAACAAAATACCAGTATTTCCAGGAGGGAGAGTCATGGGAGACACAATCACGTTCAAGCGGCCCGACGGGAAAGAGGCATCCGGTTATTGCGCTTCGGCCGGCGACAACGCGCCGGGCATGGTGGTGATCCAGGAGTGGTGGGGCGTCAACGACCAGATCAAGGGGGTCGCCGACCGGCTGGCGGGGCTGGGATACACCTCCCTCGTGCCCGATCTCTACAAGGGCAAGGTGACGGTGGAAGCGGAAGAAGCCAGCCACATGATGCAGAACCTCGATTTCGGGGATGCCAACACCGACGTGTGCAGCGCGGTGGAGCACCTGAAGCAGAGCTGTTCCAAGGTGGGGGTCATCGGTTTCTGCATGGGCGGCGCCCTGACGGTGCTGGCGGCGGTGTATTCCAAGGCGGCGGACGCGGCGTGCTGCTGGTACGGGGTACCGCCCGAGGAAGCGGCCGACACGCGCACCATCTCGATTCCGTTCCAGGGCCATTTCGCGCTGGAGGATGGGTTCTTTACCCCGGACAAGGTGGATGCCCTGGAAGCGCGGCTCAAGGAAGGCAACGTCTCGAACGAGATCTACCGCTACCAGGCGCAGCACGCGTTCGGCAACGAGACCGGAGCAGCCTACAACGCCGACGCCGCCAACCTGGCGTGGGAACGGAGCACCGCGTTTCTGGCC
>JAPOQB010000644.1 GCA_026710965.1 Deltaproteobacteria bacterium
ACAAGCTAGAGGATCCTCGCCAGGAGATGGTCGCGCGTCGGACTTCGCGTCGCACTTTCAAGTCCGCCAAGGGCTTGAGATCGCGGGTGGTGTTCGCACCCACATGCGCTGTTACACGGCAGCGTCGCAGACCGGTATCGCCTTTTCCATGGTGTGAGGGGGCGTGAGGGGCTCGACCTGCGCAAGGGAGCGCACGCGGACGCAGACAGGGCGCGACAGGCAGCATGCTGCGTCGGGTGTGAAGGAATAACGGCTCCGCCGTAGAGACGGAGCCGTATGGCGGTACATGGGCGAAGGGAGACAAAAGAGACGTAATATCAGCAGGTTAGCCCGAGCGGCGCTTGAGCGGGAGAGCGAGGTCAGAGCATACAGGGCCGAAGCCGTGGATCGCGGGCGGTTCTCCGGGCATGTACAGCCGTGTCGCCGCGAGCGCAGGTCTGGCAGCGAAGATTCCCTGGGGAACCGGGTGCGACGCTCGGGAGAACCGGGGCGGTTCCTTGGAGAATCACGGCGTAACACGACGTGCCGTATATGCTTGTTTTATTGAGAGTTTTCGCCGTCATATGCCGTATTACGGCAGCCTACAATCGGATTACGGCGGCTTACAAGTCACTTACAGCAGCCCGGACCGGGCGGCGAAGCGGACGCAAGGCATTCGGGGCTATATGGCCGCCGGGCATCATGAGAACACGGGGATTGGCGGCCGCGGCAGGCGCCAGGGCAGTACCGTCCACGACCTCGACAAGCTCGCTGCCGACGGCGCTGCCGCTCAAGCCTGACAGAGCCGTGTCCTGTTTCCCCGGGCGAGGAACACGACCACCGGGACACCGAATGCGTTTGAGCGCGGGCTTCGCTGTGCAGTGGCTGGACACTTCCCGGACCATCGTGCGAGTTCTTGACCGAGATTGAGGAAAGAGGAACTGGCAAGGCGATGCCCGGCGGGCCGACACGCGCCGCGACACCCACCCGATCATTGCTGTCGGCGGTAGTGCAGATGTGCCGGACATTCCAGAAGTCGTCAGTGACTGGAGTGGTGCGTCCATGCCGCGCAGCATGCCCGGCACGCTCTTGTCGGAGTCAAGGTGCAGGATACATTCGAGGACGACACGGGCGTCGCCGAAACGTAGCGACGCCTGGTTGATGGAAGCGACGGCGGTCACGGGCACGTCGGCGTTCAGGCGCGCGCCTGCCATGGACGTGGACCTGACCGACCTGGCCGACAGGAAGGGAACACAGGCGCTGGAGGAGATGGAACGGAGCACTGGATGGAATGCAGGCGGCCGTGAACCGGCGCAAGCTCGCCGGGAGGGGTTGGCGTGAAGCCGTTGCAGTGATACGGACAGACGCGAGGCGCGCCGTCGCGTCCATCGGGAAGGAAGGCTTTTCCGGGAGGGAGGAAGCAATGAGGAAAGACGATCTCGCGACCGAGGTCGCCGGCCGCGCCCCGGTGACGAAGGCCCAGGCGAAGAGCGCGGTCAACGCGGTCTTCGAGGTCATCCGGGACGCTCTTGCGAATGGGGACACGGTGTCGGTCACCGGTTTCGGCAGCTTCTCCACGAAGAGTCGGCCGGCGCGTACAGGGCGGAATCCGCGGACCGGGGAGAGCGTGGCCATCGCTGCGTCGAAGACGCCGTCGTTCAAGGCGGGGCAGGCGCTCCGGACCAGGGTGCGCAAGGGAGAGGCCCGGTGATGGGCCGGGGTCTGGTGGTTGCCGCCGCAGCGTTGGCCACCCTCTCCCCGCTCCGCGGATCCCTCCCTGTCCGCCCCGGCCGACTCTTCGTGGAGAAGCGGCCGAAACCGGTGACCGACACCGTGTCCCCATTCGCAAGAGCGTCCCGGATGACCTCGAAGACCG
>JAPOQB010000647.1 GCA_026710965.1 Deltaproteobacteria bacterium
CTAGTGTGGTGTCTGGTTAATTCGCATCATAACCTGCGGGTCTTTTTCGCTCCGCGCATCCTGAGCGTAGCGAAGCGAAGTCGAAGGGCGGCTGCGTTGCTCTTCCTCGCGTGGTGCCCGCCACTAAAGGGCGACCGCAGGTCGCCCCTACAAGTCATCGCGCCTTGCCGACGACAAAAAATCCTCCGCATATTATGACGCGAATTAACCAGACACCACACTAGCCCGCGTGCAGCAAGACCACGGCCATGGCAGCGATGGCCTTTCCCTCGCCGATGGAACCGAGGCCCTCCATGGTGCCGGCCTTCAGATTGACCACCTCCGCGGGCACCTCCATGAGCTTCGCCAGACGGGTCCTGATGGCGCCGTAATGGGGCGCCAGGCGCGGGCGCTGGGCAATGACGGTGATGTCGGCGTTGACGACGGCGAAACCGGCCTCGCGCGTGAGCTGGAGAACCTGGCCGATCAGCGTGACGCTCGAAACCCCTTTGAATCTTGGATCGGTGTCCGGGAAATGGGTGCCGATGTCACCCTTGCCCACGGCGCCGAGCAGGGCATTCATCAGGGCATGAAGCAACACATCCGCGTCCGAATGACCGGACAACCCCGTTTCGTGCGGTATCTCGATGCCGCCGAGAATCAGTTTCCGGTCGGGCACCAGGCGGTGGATATCGAAGCCCTGGCCCACCCTGTAGCCGGCGCTCAGAACCCCATCTCCCTTTGCAGCCAGCGCGACCGGTGATCGAGCAGGATGGCGGGGGCGTGGCTGCCCTTCCGCAGCATCGTCTGGTCCTCGCGCGCGACGACGAGCGCCTGGGCCAGCGACAGGGAGCGCAGCACCCCGGAGCTTTGGGTGCCGGTGCTCGAGGCGAGGAACCGCCCGTTCTCCTCTTCCAGGCGGCACCGTATGAACTCCTTGAGACCCGGGGCTGTCTTTATGTCATGTGCGAGCTTGGCGCGCACCACCGGCATGAACAGGCTCTCGTGACCCATCATCTTGAGCAGGGTGGGCCGCACGTATAGGATGAATGAGACCAGCGACGAAACCGGGTTGCCGGGAAGCCCGAACACCGGCCTTGGCCCCTTGCTGCCGAAAGCCATGGGGTGTCCGGGCCGCTGGGCCACCTTCCAGAAACGCATGCGCACGCCGGCATCCTCGAGTGCGTCCTTGACGTAGTCGTAGTCACCCATGGAGACACCACCGGACGTGATCAACGCGTCGCAGTCCAGCGCCTTCCTGAAAGTGGCCGCCAAGCGGGTGCGGCTGTCGCGGACGATGCCGAAGGATTTGGCGACGGCGCCGGCCTCGCGAACCGCTGAAGACAGGGTATAGTCGTTGCTGTTGACGACCTTTCCCCGTGATGGACGGTCCTCGACGCCGATGAGCTCGTCGCCGGTGGCGACGATGGCCACCACCGGACGCCGGCGGACTCGCACCGTCGCCTTGCCGATGGATGCCATGAGTCCGATGTCGGCGGCTCCCAACAGCCTGCCGCGCTCCAGGACCAACTGACCCTTGCGGATATCCTCCCCCGCCGGGCGAATATGGCTCCCCAATCCGTCGGTGCGGAACACCGCGACGCGGTCCCCACGGGTTTCTGTATATTCAACTCGGACGATGGCGTCGGCTCCGGCGGGAACCGGCGCGCCGGTCATGATCCTGATGGCCGTCCCCGGAAGGACGCGTTTTCGGGACACTGCGCCGGCGGCCAATCCGCCGCGTATGCCGAGGGACGCCGGCGCGGCTGACGAGGCCGCCGCCAGATCGGCCCAGCGTACCGCGAATCCGTCCATGGCCGAGTTGGCGAACGCGGGCACGTTCCTTCCCGAGCGGACATCCTCGCAAAGAACCCGGCCCAGGCTCTCCGCCACCGCCACCTTCTCGGACGGCAGCGGCGATACCGAATTCAGGATGAGCGTCACCGCCTGATTCACCGTGGTCATGCCACTCATCATCACTCGAACGCACGCAACAATCAAGGAAGGGGAGTATCAGGGGCAAGCCAGGTACGGAGCAGACACAAAAAAGGCCCGATC
>JAPOQB010000469.1 GCA_026710965.1 Deltaproteobacteria bacterium
TGACCACGGACGAGATCCGCAGGCTGATGCGTATCGTGAAGGAGCCGGTTTCGCTGGAAACTCCCATGGGTGATGACGAGGAAAGCCGCCTGGGCGACTTCGTCGAGGACAAGCACATCGCCAAGCCGCTGGAGCAGACGATTCACGCCAACCTGCGCGACAAGGTCAAAAGGGTTCTGGCCACGCTGCCGCCGCGGGAGGAAGCCGTGCTGCGGTTCCGCTTCGGCATCGGCGAGGTGCGGGACTACACTCTCGAGGAGTTGGGGGAGCGGTTCTCACTCACAAGAGAGCGCATTCGCCAGATCGAGCAGCGAGCCCTGCGGAAGCTCCGGACCGCGGTGGCGGGGCTCAACCTTCAGGACTAGGAATTCAATCGCACGCAACAAAAAAAGGGCCGTCCTATGGACGGCCCTTTTTTTATGAAGCCGATCCGTGTGCCAGGCGCACCGTGCTGGCCTGAGGCCCCTGCTGGCCCTGCTCTTCCGTGAAGTGAACCCGGGTACCCAGCGTCAACCGCTCGAAACCCTCCAGGACGCTGTTTTCGTGGAAGTAGATCTCACGGCCGTCGCTGGTTTCGATGAAGCCGTACCCCTTGCCGGAGAAGAGCTTGCTGACCCGGGCCGCCGGCTCCGGCGCATGGCTCTTGACCTCGCCGCGCCGGCGCCGCGCGAAATCCTGCACGCGCCGCCTGGCGGCGTCGAAGGCGTCGCGGATGGCCACGTGGACATCGTGGTGCGCCCCAGCCTGGCTGTTGTCACGATTCACCACCAACTCTCCGCCGGGCACCGTCAGGTCGATGCGGACATTGTAGAGCCTGCCCTTCTGATGGTGACGGTGAGGCGCGGCCACCACCACCCGGCAACTCGTGATCCGGTCATGGAACTGATCGAGCTTGGCCGCCTTCTCGCGGACCGCCTGCTCAATACCCCGAGAGGGTTCCATGTCGCGGAAGGTCACTTGCAGTTCGAGTTTCATCGGTCCCCCCTTTCATGATCTCTTCACCTTTTTATAATCTTCGGCGATACTGCGTCAATTGCCGAGTGTCGTGCCCCGCGACCAGGCGCGATAATTCGTGGGACACGACACCGGAGCCACCATTCCCGCGTATCCCGTTTCGCGGGCAAGATTTTCCATGACCGGGCCTGGTCTGACAGGATTCTCCCCCACCGAGCGACGCCGGCTGAGACGCCTGGCCCGATCCGCCCCGTCTCCCCACGGCGCCCTGGTGCAGCTCGGCCGCCTCGTGGAAGCCGGGGGCCACGGGCCGTTGGCGGAGCTCACGCCGCGGGAGCTGCGGGTTCTGCTCCAACTCCTCGGCGGCAGCGCCTACCTGAGCGACATCCTGATCAGCGATGGGGATTCCTGGGCGGAGACCTTCGCCCAGGCAATCCAAACCGAGTCGAAGCCGTTCGACCGGCATGCCGCGGACTTCGGCGATTGGGCCCGCGAGGAGGCCCCGGAACGGTTCCATGCAAGACTGAGGCGCCACAAACGGCGGGAGTTCCTGCGCATCGGCGCCCGGGACCTGGGCTCGCTGGCCTCGGTGGAAGACACCATGGACGAACTGACCGCCCTTGCGGACTTCGCGCTGGAAGCGGCCTACCGGTTCTGCCGCGCGACCCTCGAACGGCGGCACGGCCGCCTGCTGGTCCCGGGCACCTCGCGCGACAACCGCTTCGTCATTCTCGGCATGGGCAAGCTCGGCGGAAGGGAGCTCAACTTCAGCTCGGATATCGACCTCATCTATCTCTACGAGACCGATGAACCGGCGAACCGGCGTGCCATCCCGGCAAGGGAATTCTTCGGGCAACTCGCGGAACACCTGACCGACGCCATGGGCAAGATCACCGAGGACGGGCTGGTATTCCGCACCGACCTGCGGCTTCGGCCCATGGGGAGCCAGGGGCCCAGCGCCCAACCCGTGGACGCCGCCCTGCTCTACTACGAGTCCTGGGGCCTGTGCTGGGAGCGGTCGGCCCTGATCAAGGCCAGACCCGTGGCCGGGGACGTGGACCTGGGCGAGACCTTTCTGGAAGACGTGCGGCCGTTCGTCTACCGCCGCTACCTGGACTTCTCCACGGTGGAGGAGCTGCGCGACATGAAGGCGCGCATCGAACGGCAACAAGTGCCCGGCGACGAAGCCAAGGGGCGGAACCTCAAGCTCGGGTACGGCGGCATCCGCGAGGTCGAATTCTTTACTCAGGCCCTGCAGCTCGTGAACGGCGGATACGACCTCCGTATCCGGAAGCGCAACACGCTCGAGGCCATCACGGAGCTGGCGCGCCACGGTTACGTCCCGGCGACGGAGAGCGCGGCGCTGAGGGCGGCCTACCGGTTTCTTCGCAACGCCGAACACAAGATCCAGATCTTCGCCCACGAGCAATCCCACGAGATCCCCGGGGGGGCGGACCGTGAGCGCGCGCTGGCGCGGCGGTTGAACTATGCCGACGAAGCCGGCGGTGAAGCCGGTGCCTTCTGGAAGGACTACCGCAAGCATACCGGAGCCGTGCACGCCGCCTTCGAGCGGCTCTTCTACGGCGCCCGGAAGGAGATCTCCGCTCACAAGGACCAGCCCGAGGCGGAGATCTGGCAAGACCTGGAACAGCGGGAATGGCTCGTCCGGGAACTCCGGAAACGGGGCTTTCCCGACCCGGACAAGGCCTACCGGGACCTGCGCGCGGTGCGCGACGGCAGCGGCGCCTCGCCCCCCAGTGCTAGGCGCCTCCGGGTCATGCGGGAACTCATGCCGGCGCTGATGAAGACGATACTCGACTCGGGGGAGCCGCAGCAGGCCTTGCACCATATGGCCGAGTTCGGCCGCCGCATCGGGGCCCGCACCGGTTTTCTCACCCTGCTGGCGGAGAACCCCGGAACCACGCGCCTGCTCATCGATCTGTTCGCCAACAGCCGATTTCTCTCGGACCTCTTCGTCAACCGGCCCGAGCTGCTGGACAGCCTGATCCGGGTGGACCTCACCCGCATCGCCAAGACCCGCGCGGAGATGCGGGAGGAGGTGAACGCATCGATAGCCGAGGTCCTTGATGTCGAAGACAAGCTCGACCGGCTGAGACGCTACCGCGTCGAAGAGTTCATACGGCTCGGACTCCACGACCTCGGCGGAGAGCTGGGGTTCGACGAGTCCATCGCGCAACTGACGGGGCTGGCGGAAGCCTGCCTCGACGCCGCCCTGACGCTGGCCCAGGTTGAGCTGGAGCGCCAGTACGGCCCGCCGCCGATGGGACGTTTCGCGATACTGGCCATGGGGAAACTCGGTGAGGCGCAACTCGACTACCATTCCGACCTCGACCTGGTCTTCCTCTACGACAGCCCCCAGGCCGCCGAGCCCCGGGGCCGCCCCGCCGGCAGGATCGCCGCCCATGAATACTACGTCAAGCTCGGACAGCGGATCATCGCCTACCTCTCGGCGCCCACCCGGGAAGGCATCGCGTACCGGCTCGACATGCGGCTGCGGCCTTCGGGCCGGTCCGGGCCGCTGGTTTCCTCCCTCGAGGCGTTCCGCATCTACCACGAGGCCAGCTCCCTGTTGTGGGAACGGCAGGCGCTGATCCGGGCCCGTTTCGTTGCCGGCGATCCACCGCTCGGTGCGGAGGCCGAGGCCATCGCCCAACGTTTCGCCTACCAGGGCGGCTTCACCCCGGACGACCTGGGCGAGATCGACGGGCTACGCATGCGCATGGAGCGGGAGCTGGCGCGGGAGGACGGTTCCCGTTTCGACGTGAAGACGGGACGCGGCGGCCTGATCGACGTGGAGTTCCTGGTGCAGATGTTGCAACTGCGTTTCGGCCGCGAGCATGCCCCCTTGCGCCAACGGGACACGCTCGGGGCGGCGGGCGCGCTCCGCGAGCTGCGTCTCCTGGGCGCCAGGGACCATCGCATCCTGGTGGAGGGCTATACGTTCCTGCGGCGCCTGGGACACCGCCTGCGGCTCGAGCGCGACCAGGACACCCATATTCTGGAACGTGAGCCCGGCAGGCTTCGGGCCGTGGCCCTGGCGCTGGGTTACGAGGAGAAACCCCGCAAATCTCCGGGCGCGGCCCTGCTGCGGGACTACGAGAAACGCCGGGAGCGCATCCGGGCGTGCTACGAAAGGTTCTTTCCGGAAGCCGGATAGTCCTTCGATTGCGCCAGCGGCGCTATTCGTCCAGCATCTCGGCCAGGTCGGCCACCACGATGTCGGCGCCGTTCTCCAGCAGGGCTTCGGCGTCACCATGGCGGTCGACCCCGATCACCAGGCCGAACCCCCCCCGGCGGCCGGCCTCAACGCCGGAGAGCGCATCCTCCACCACCACCGCACGCTCGGGACTGACGCCCAGCTCCTGGGCGGCCTTGAGATAGGTGTCGGGTGCGGGCTTGCCGGGGATCCTCAGCCGCTGGGCGATCTCGCCGTCCACCCGGGTATCGAACAGGTGCTCGATGGCCGCGGCCTCCATGATAGTCTTGCAATTCTTGCTCGACGACACCACCGCCGTCTTCATTCCCCGGCCGCGCAGCTCCCTGGCCCACCGGATGGTGCCCTCGTAGGCCTCCACCCCTTCCTCCTTCAGCACCTCGTTGAACAGGCGGTCCTTCCGGTTGCCCAGGCCGCACGCGCTCAACGCGCCCGGGGGATCGCCGGGATCGCCGTAGGGCAACTCGATTCCCCTGGACTCCAGGAAGCTGCGGACCCCGTCGTAGCGGGGCTTGCCGTCCACGTAACGCTTGTAGTCCTGGTCCATGTCGAAGGGCACGAAGGTCCCGCCGGTGTCCGCCGCATGCCGCTCCAGGAAAGCGTCGAACATCTTCTTCCAGCACACGGAATGGACTCGGGCCGTCGAGGTCAGGACGCCGTCGAGATCGAACAGCACCGCGTCGAAGTCATCGGGGGTCACGCGAGGATGAGGGTTCACGGCGCCTCCTCGTTCAGTCTCGCCAGGATGGCGTCGCGCACCTCCTCGACACCGCCGACCCCCGAAACCCTGATGTACCGCGGCGCCGCGGGGTCTCCCCGAGACTGCCACCGGGTGTAGTAGTCCACCAGCGGAGCGGTCTGCTCGCTGTAAACCTCCAGCCGCCGGCGCACGGTCTCCTCCCTGTCGTCGTCCCGCTGCACCAGCTCCTCGCCGGTGAGGTCGTCCCTGCCCTCGGTCTTCGGCGGATTGAACACCACGTGGTAGCTGCGCCCGGATGCCGGATGCACGCGCCGGCCGCCGAGCCGGACGATCACCTCCCCGGGAGGCACGTCGATCTCCACCACGTGGGTGACCGGGATGTCGTGGTCCCGCAGCGCCTCCGCCTGGGCCAGCGTCCGCGGGAAGCCGTCGAAGAGGAACCCGTTGTGGCAATCCGGGTCTTGTATCCGCCCCTGGATGAGCTCCACGATGATGTCGTCGGACACGAGCCGTCCCGTGTCCATCACGGCCTTGACGCGCTGTCCCAGCGCCGTGCCTTCCTTGACCGCCGCTCGCAACATGTCGCCCGTGGATATCTGCGGTATACCGAAGGCCTCGGCGATGGAACCGGCCTGCGTTCCCTTACCTGCTCCAGGAGGACCCAAAACGATGATACGCATCAACGCGCTCTCCAATCGCCGCTCGCGCCGGGCGATTCCCTGACGCCCTCAACCGAACGGCCGAACATGGACGGAGTTTCCGGAGGTGGCGGGCGAAAACCCGCCAAAGGTGAAGAAAACCAGTAACATGAAAACCCGGGGCCATCAAGACGGACCGGCTCCGAGGCCCTTTGGGGAAGGGTTCGAGAGAAACTGGCAACCGCCCGGCGAATGCCGTAGAATAAGAAAAGGGGTGGGCTTCAAAGGATCAGCCGCTGCCCCAATGGCACCAGGGACATCGGGAGACTTCCATGCCCAACCCGGGTAGCGACGACAATCCGCTCAGAGTAGCCATCATAGGTTCGGGGCCGGCGGGCTTTTACGTCGTCGAGCGATTCTTTCGCGAGCAGGGCCTGCACGTCGAGATCGACATGTTCGACGAGTTGCCGACCCCCTTCGGGCTCGTGCGGGGAGGGGTCGCCCCCGACCATCAGAAGATCAAGTCCGTGGTACGGGTTTACGACCGGGCCGCCCGGCAACCCAACTTCCGTTTCTACGGCAACGTAAGCTACGGCCGGGATATCCACCTGGATGACCTCAAGGCACTTTACCACCAGATTTGCTTCACCACCGGCGCCCAGACCGACCGCAGCCTCGGCATCGCCGGCGAGGAACTCCAGGGCAGCCACGCGGCCACCGAATTCGTCGCGTGGTACAACGGGCACCCGGACTACCGGGACCGCTCCTTCGACCTGTCCGGGGAATCCGCGGCGGTCATCGGCGTCGGCAACGTGGCCATCGACGTGGCCCGCATCCTGTGCCGCAGCCACGAGGAGCTGGCGGTCACCGATATCGCGGACTACGCACTGGAGGCGCTCCGCCGGAGCAAGATCCGGAATGTCTACCTCATCGGGCGCCGGGGCCCGGCCCAGGCCGCTTTCACCAATCCCGAGATCAAGGAAATGGGCGAGTTGGCGGACGCCGACGTGGAGATCCTCCCCGAGGAGGCCCGCCTCGACCCCCTCAGCCAGGCCGACGTCGATGCCCACCCGGACAAGGCGCTGATCCGCAAGATCGAGATCCTGCAGAGTTACGCCGGGCGGCCGCCCACCGGCAAGTCGCGCCGGCTCAGCATCCGGTTCCTGCTGTCGCCGACGGAGCTTATCGGCGACGCCGACGGCAGGGTGCGCGCCATCCGCCTGGCGAAGAACGAGCTCTATGCCGACGACGGCGCCCTGCGGCCGCGTCCCAACGGAGAACACGAAACCATTCCCGCGGACATCGTCTTCCGCTCCGTGGGATATCTCGGCGTGCCGCTCCCCGGCATCCCCTTCGACGAACGCCGGGGTGTGATCCCCAACGACCGGGGCCGGGTGCTGACGGCGGACCGTAAAGCGCCGGTGAGCGGGCTGTATGCCTCCGGATGGATCAAACGCGGGCCCAGCGGGGTCATCGGCACCAACAAGCCCGACGCGGCGGAGACCGTCGAGCGCATGCTGGAAGACCTGCGGTCCGGCGCGGTCACGGACCCGGCCCACCCCGACGTGGCCGCCGCCGAGGGGCTGGTGCGGCAGCGCCAA
>JAPOQB010000479.1 GCA_026710965.1 Deltaproteobacteria bacterium
CAGCCACCGCACCACCAGCCAGTTCATGAACATGCAGCGGATCACCCAGGGCAGGATCAGCGTGTTCGTGAACCAGACCCAGCTCGTGCCCTACTACAGCCTGGGCGCCGCCGGCTGCTGGTCCACCGAGGTCTGGATGGGCCCCTGGCCGGTCCTCCATCTCCGGAACCTGGCGCGGCGCGGCGAGAACGACAAGGCGGCCGAGGTCATCGCCGACATCATGACGGCCAGCCAGGGCAAGCCCGTTCCGGGCGAGGGCTTCAAGCGACCTGCCGAGTACGCGGACTACTGCAAGGTGGGACCCACCCGGGTGCCGTTCCTCAACTTCCCGGACAACCAGATCGAACGCGCCAAGAAACGCGCCGCCCACTGGATGGAAATGAACCAGCGCTACCGTCCACTGGTCGAAGCCGAGAACGGCCGTAGCGCCGCCTAGGCAACTTCGGAGCCTGCCGGATTTGGCGAGAGCTACCGGGTCCGGCAGGCTCCAGACCTACCCTACCCTTGAGCCCCGCACCGACCCTCCTCGTCAGACGTCCCGGCGGCTCGTCTTCCGGAACCGGTAGAGTCCGCGGCAAGGCGACCGTGCGCATCCGGCAAGCGCACGGCAAAGAGGGACGAGGTGGTTCATGGAAACGGATATCCGGTTGACGTTGGCCGAACGGGACCGCAGATACGCCGCCATTCGGGAGCGTCTGCGGTTGCGCGCCGTCGACTGCGTGATTGCCGTCGGCAGCAACCTGTTCTACCTGACCAACGGACTTCCCGGCGAAAGATTCGGACTGCTTCCGACAGCGGAAGGGACGGTTCTGACGGCCATCATCCACCGACGCCATTTCGTGGACCTGTCGCTGCAAGTACTCGCCGATGCGCAGGACTGGGTCAAGGACCTGCGGTCCGGGATCGATGCCACGCCTCTGGTCGCGCGGATCAGGGAGCTGGGGCTCGAGAACGGGACGATCGGGGTCACCGGCTCAAGAGTGGGCCATGGCGGCCTGAGTCATGGGTTCTACGAACAGACTGCGCCGGAGGATTCAGCAAGGCGACATGGGAACGCTGACGGCGCATTCCGAATACGGCCATTACGCCGGGCACAGCGATCAGGAGATCTCCTTTGGCAAGCCCAAGGCACTTCACCGGGAGATGTTCGCGGGCGTACAACATATCCGCGATGCCGTGCTCGAGAAGGTGAGGGACGGCGTCACCCAGCGCGAGTTGATCGATGCCTACGAGATCGCCTGCCACGACACGGGGTTCAACGCGTCGCCGCATTCACAGATTCATCAGTACGGCATCGATGTGCCGGAGTTTCCCGGACCGGCATTCAAGGTTGCCGACTCCCGGGGCGGCAAGAATCTGGGCGGCGGCGGCAACTTCGTCCTGAGGAGCGGCATGATCTACAGCATCTCGCCGACGCTTGTTGCCAGAGACGGCGACGATACGCTGCTCGGGGGGACGAGTCTCGTGGTCACCGATGAGGGCTACCGCGAGCTGAGCACTCGGAAGGTCGAACTGCTTGTGTCGGATGGCTGAAGTCCAGGAGATCGGCACGCTGCTGCCCGTCTAGTGTCCCGTGCCCCCGAAAAACTGACGGCGAGGCTGAGCCCGACCCGCGGCGCACTGGTTCATCGCAGCTTCAGCCTGCTGTGTCTGGCCATCCTGGCCACGTCCTTCGGTTTCTACATCCAGCGGACCCTGGAGCTGTGGCTGATTTACGAGTTGACGGGCTCGGCCTTCCACCTCGGCCTCACCGGACTGGTGCGCGGGATTCCCGTCTTCGTCCTCTCCCCGTTCGGCGGCGTCCTCGCCGACCGCATCGACCGCCGCCGGTTCGTGATCCTGGTGCAGGCGTGCAACGGCGCGGTGAACGCAGGGCTGGCGTTCCTGGCGGTCACGGGCCTGGTGGAAGTCTGGCACATCTATGTCGCGGGTTTTCTGAATGCGTCATTGAACGCCCTGGGCGCGCCGGCCCGCAACGCCATGGTGCCGGGGCTGGTGCCACGGGAAGTGCTCCTCAACGCCCTCTCGCTCACGGCCATGAGCCGGAAGGTGTCCCAGCTTACGGCTCCGCTCCTGGCCAGTCTGCTCATCGTCTGGCTCGGCTCCGGCCTGACCTATGCTCTCAACGGCTGCGTCTACTTCTCGGCGGCCTTCCTGGTGGCGGCGATCCACTACGTGTCGGACGTGTCCGGCGTCCGCCAGTCTCCCTTCCGGAGCCTGATGGAGGGTTTCGGGTTCGTTCGCCGGGAGGCCACGGTGTGGGTCTTCCTAGTCATGGAGCTCATCACCGTCTACGTCGGGAGCCACCGGGCCTTGCTGCCGATCTTCGTCGTCGCCCTCGGCGCCGGCGCCGAAGGCTTCGGCCTGCTCCTGTCCGCCTCCGCCGGGGGCGCCATCCTCGGCGTCGCCGTGATCATGTCGCTGGGGAACCTCCGGTACAAGGGGCTTTGGGTGGTGTTCGGGCTCTTCGCCTATGCCGTCCCCCTCGCGGTGCTGGCGCTGTCGGGCTGGTTTCTGCTGTCGATGGCCGCGGTGTTCCTGCTGGGCTTCTTCGAAGCCGTTCAGATGGTGCTCTGCAACGTCATCATCCAGACCATCACTCCCGACAGGCTGAGGGGACGGGTCCTGAGCTTCCAGCGGATGCTGGGCGTGGGCGGCACGAGCCTCGGGGAGGCGCAGTCGGGCTTCGTCGCGGCGTTCATCGGCGCGCCCCTGACCCTCCTGGCGGGTGCCGCCATCTGCTTCGGCGCCACCCTGGGGTTGGTGACCTTCAAGCGGGAGATCCGCAAGGCGGACCTGTGAGCTGCGCCCTGTTTCGGGAAGGCACCGGGCCAGGTCGCAGGTCGGGTTGCGCAGGACGCGGTTCAGCGCGCCAGCTCCGCGACCCGCTCACGCGTGTAGACCTCGCCCCATTGGCGAAACGACCGTTCCCAACTGTACGGCTGGACTTCCGGCATCGGAGCGAGGTCGACTTCTTCCCCGCCAAGATAAACGTGGGTGATGTTCTCCGGGCGCATGAGGCTGGAGATGTCCTCCAACGGGTTCTCGGCGACCACGGTCAGATCCGCCAGGGCGCCGGCGGCAACGCGGCCGACGGCGTCGCCTTCCCGCAGCAGACCCGAGTTGCCGCTGGTGGTGGCCCGGAGGGCTTCCGCCGGGGTGAAGCCGAGGTGTTCGACCATGATCTCCAGCTCGCGGGCATGCCATTCGCCGTACGGAGTGACCGCGAACCCGCTATCGGTTCCAACCATGAAGGGAACGCCCGCCTCCCTGGCCTTGACCAGCATCCGGGAAGCCACTTCCACATCGCCGCGGTTCATGTTGGGGCGCCACTGGTAGCACGGGTCGCCCGGACGGGTGAACTCCACGGTGTTCACCAGGAAAGTCAGCGCGGGCGAGATCACACAGTTATTGCGGACGATCTCCTCGAGCCCCTCGTCATCCATTTCGAACGCGTGGAAGATGACATCGACACCGGCCCGGGCCGAGTAGAGCACGGCTTCCCGCCCGCGCGCATGGGCGATGGTCTTGACGCCGAGCCGCCGGCATTCTTCCACCATGGCGCTCAGCTCGGCCTGGTTGAAGCCGGACATGAGCTCGCCGGCGCGGTTCCGCTGCAGCCCGTCGACGGCGAACTTGATGATGTCCATGCGGTCCTTGACCTGCATGCGGATCTCTTCGATGGCTTCG
>JAPOQB010000330.1 GCA_026710965.1 Deltaproteobacteria bacterium
CCGGAACTTCGGTTAAGAAGGGGGGCGGAGATACCCATGAAAAAACAAAGACTATCAGTGGCCGGCCGCCCGGCGGTGCGCCTCGACGCGGTGGAGAAGGTTTCGGGCTCGGCCTTTTATACCGGGGACATCGAGCTTCCGGGCATGGCGTATGCCAAGATCCTGAGGAGCCCCTTGCCGCATGCGCGGATCCTCAAGGTCGATGCCAGCAAGGCCAGGGCCGTGCCGGGGGTCATCGACGTCCTGACCCGGGACGAGCTCGAAGGACTCAACTACAAATACGGCGCCACCTACAAGGACCAGGCGGTGGTGGCGGTGGACAAGGTCCGCTACGTCGGCGACCCGGTGGCCGCGGTGCTGTCCGCGGACGAGCTGGTGGCCGAGGAGGCCCTGGGGCTCATCGATGTCGAGTACGAGGAACTGCCCTTCGTGGACAACGTGGACGACGCCCTGGCGCCGGGCGCTCCGCAGGTGCATGAAGGCGATGTCCCCAAGGCCGAGCTGCGGGGCTCCAAGTACGGCGCGCCGGACCGGTTCAAGGGCACCAACGTGTGCTACCACTTCGGCTACGCACGGGGTAACGTCGAGAAGGGCTTCGCACAGTCCGACCATGTCTTCGAGGACGTTTTCCGCTTCAACCGGGTCCAGCACTACTCGCTGGAGCCCCACATCTGCCTCGCCCACTACGACGGCGAGCGCCTGACGGTGTGGAGCTCGTGCCAGGACCCGTTCACGCTGCGGGGACACCTGGGCGGGATCTTCAAGCTGCCGCTCAACCGGGTGCGCGTGGTGGTGCCCTATGTCGGCGGCGGCTACGGCGGCAAGCTCTACGTCAAGGCCGATCCCATCGCCGCGGCGCTTTCGGTGCGGAACCGCCGGCCGGTCAAGCTGGCCATGAGCGTTAGCGAGAGCTTCAAGACCGTGACCCGCCATCCCGCGCGCATCCGCATCAAGACCGGCGTCAGCAAGAAGGGCGAGATGGTGGCCCGGGAGCTGGAAGTCTACATGGACACGGGCGCCTACGCCGACGCCGGACCCCGGGTGACCCAGAAGGCCGGCTACCGCGCGGTGGGGCCGTACCGCGTGGCCAACGTCAAGATCGACGCCCACGGCGTCTACAGCAACACGGTGCCCGCCGGGGCCTTCCGCGGCTTCGGCGCGGTCCAGGTAGCCTGGGCCTACGAGTCGCAGATGGACATGATCGCCAAGCGGCTGGGCATCGACCCGTTCGACTTCCGCCTCAAGAACCTGCTGGACAAAGGTGAGCCCTACACCCCCGGCGACACCCCGGTGGACTGCGACCTGAAGCAGGGCCTGCGCAAGGTGGCCCGGGCGCTTGACTGGAAGAAGGCTTCCCGGGCCAACGTGGGCAAGGGCCTGAGCGTGTGCCTGAAGGATGCCGGGGGTACCTACAAGGTGGCCGGCGCCACCGTGAAGATGTCGTCGGACGGCAGCGCCGTGCTGCTCACCGGCACCGTGGAGGTGGGCCAGGGTTCCCGCACCGCCTTGAGCCAGGTGGTGGCGGAGGAGCTGGGCATCAAGCTCGAGCAGGTGTCCGTGGCCCAGTTGGATACCGACGTCACCCCCTTCGACGTGTCCACCAGCGCCAGCAGCTCGATGACGGTCATGGGCCTGGCGACCCAGAGGGCCGCCCAGGACGTAAAGAAGCAGTTGCTGAAGGCCGCCGCCAAGGTCATGGGTGAGAAGGCCGCCGGCCTGTCGCTCAAGGGCGGCCGGGTGCGCGGCGCCAAGGGACCCGGAGTGCCCTACGGCGACGTCATCGCCGAGTACTTCGGCAGTTCCGCCACCGAGATCGTCGGCCGGGGCGTCTACCGCGACAAGAAGAGCAAGACCGCGGTGCTGGGCTCTCCCACCACCTTCTGGGAAGTGGGCTGGGGCGGTGTGGAGCTGGAGGTGGATCCGGACACCGGCGTCATCCGAATCCTCAAGTACGTGTCCATGGCCGACGTGGGACGGGCCATCAACCCGCTACAGGCCGAGGGGCAGGACGAAGGCGGCGTGGTGTTCGGCCTGGGGCACACGCTGCTGGAAGAGATGGTGTACGAGGACGGCCAGCTTCTGAACCCCAACCTCGTGGACTACCGCGTACCGTCGTTCCACGATATGCCGGAGCAGTTCATCTCGGAGCTGGTGGAAAGCGGCAACGGCCCCGGCCCCTTCGGCGCCAAGGGCATGGGCGAGGGCGGCGTGCTGCCGGCCGCGTCCGCCATTGCCGCGGCGGTGGACGACGCCGTCGGCGTGCGCATCTGCGACCTGCCGCTGACACCGCCCAAGGTATGGAAGCGCCTGCAGGAGGGGAAGAGCGCAGGCTAGTGTGGTGTCTGGTTAATTCACGTCATAATATGCGGAGGATTTTTCGTCGTCGGCAAGGCGCGATGACGAGCAGTGGCGGGCACCACGCGAGGAAGAGCAACGCAGCCGACGGCGAAAAAGACCCGCAGATTATGATGCGAATTAACCAGACACCACACTAG
>JAPOQB010000648.1 GCA_026710965.1 Deltaproteobacteria bacterium
CCCTCGACTCGGAGCTGCAACGGTCCGGGCTCATGCTGGGTCACGATCCCTGGACGGTTCCGGTGGCCACGGTGGGCGGGGCCGTGTCCACCAACAGCCTCGGCTACCGCGGCGGCAAGTACGGCTCCGTGGGGAGCCAGGTGCTGGGGGTCGAGGCGGTGTTGCCCGAAGGCCGGGTGTGCCGCACCCGCGGCGTCACCAAGAGCTCCACCGGAATCGACCTCAATCACCTGTTCATCGGCGGGGAGGGCTGCTTCGGGATTCTCACCGAGGTGACCCTCCGGGTCTACCCGGTTCCGGAGGCGAGGTCGCTCCAGGCCGTCCGGTTCGACTCCTTCGCCCGGGGGTTCGAGGCCGTCCTGGCGTTCTCCGCCGCCGGCTTGCGCCCGATGCTGCTCGACTACGGCGATGAGACGGAGGATCCCCAAGGGCCGTCGATTCTCTATCTCGGATTCGAGGGAAAGGCGGAGGTGGTGGCCGCGGAGGAAGGGGCGGCCCTGGCGGCGTGCCGCGACCGAGGCGGCAGCAGGCTGGCCCCGGACAAGGCCCGACGCTTTTGGCGGGAACGGCACGCGGCCGCCCGGCGGTTCGCCGCCAACCGCCGCGAGCGCCGGAAACGAAGCGACGCCGGAATCCACCAGGATTGGGTGCACGTCGCCTTGCCGGCTTCCCAAGTGCTGGCCTTCAGGCAAGAAGCCATCGCCATGGCCGCCGCGGGCAACGTCTGTTTCCGGGAGAGCGGGCTCTGGACCGGGCCGGAGCTCTTCTCCCTGCGGCTGTCCAAGGAAGGCGGGGACCAGGCCCGGGCGGAGTTGGGGGACGCCGTCGCCGCCCTGTTGCGAGCCGTCCACCGTTTCGGCGGGTCGGTGGAGTATTGCCACGGCGTGGGAGTCAAGCTGGCCCCGTTCATGAGCCATGAGCACGGTGACAACCTGGAACTGATGCGCTCGGTGAAGCGCTGTCTGGATCCCAAGGGCATCATGAATCCCGGCAAGCTCGGTCTGTGACGAATTCGCCGTACCGGAAGGTTCGTTTTACTCCCCTTTGACAATCTCATGGAAGATCGATACGATACCGTTCAAGCATGAACGTAAGGACCAATCCGACACGATCAGACAGCCGAGACCGGAATCGAAAGAACTGCACCCGCTGGTGCGGTTCTTTTTTTATCCCGAGTCCGGCGACGGGAGGGTAACGTGTTGCGCGAGCAGTTGGAAACCTTGGCGGTGCTTCAGGGCATCGATCTGGAAGTGAAGAGGCACCGGACCGCCCGGACGGAACGACTCGACCAAATCGAGAGGTCCGAGGGCGAAATTGCCGGTCTGGCGGCCGAGGTCAAGACGCTGAGGGAGGCCTGGGAGGAAAAGGACGCGGTCCGGAAAGCCAAGGAACAGACCATACTCGACGCCAACCGGAAGGCCACCGACAAGCGCATGCGCATGAGCCAGATCAAGAGTATCAAGGAATTGCAGGCGCTTCAGCGGGAGATCGGAGCGATCAAGGAGTCCAACGGCATCGTGGAGGAGGAGCTGATCGAAGTCATGACCGACCTGGAGGCCCAAGAGGAAGTCCTCAAGCAGAAAGAGGACGAGTTGACCGCCCTCCGCAACGACTGGAACGAGAAAAAAGGGCCCTTGCAGAAGGAGATCGCCGAGATCGATCAGCAGATCGATTTGACGCGGGAATCGCGCGATGCCACGGCATCCCGCCTCAGCAACGATCTCATGGGCAAGTACGAGCTGCTTTTCGACCGGCGCGGCGGCACGGCGGTGGTGGCGGTGTCGTCGGCCATATGTCAGGCCTGTTACATGAACATCCCGCCGCAACTATGGAACGACGTGCTGCGCAACGAGCGCGTGAATCTTTGTCCGAGCTGCCAACGCATCCTCTTCTACAACCCGCCGGCCCCGGAACAGGGGGGCCAGCCCTAGCAGGCTGCACGTTTTCTTGCCAGCCGGCCTCCGCAGGGGTTGCAACTTTACCGCGTAATCAGGAAACTGAGTCTCGGGGCACAGTGGATCAGACGGTCGCTTCCGCGGTCTACGCGGAGGAGGAAAGTCCGGACTCCACAGGACAGGGTGGCCGTTAACGGCGGCCTCGAGCGATCGAGGGAAAGTGCCACAGAAAACACACCGCCCGGCGGATCCCGGCCTGACCGGACCGTCGAGTAAGGTTGAAAAGGCGAGGTAAGAGCTCACCGGTCCGTCAGTGATGGCGGGCGCATGGTAAACCCCACCCGGAGCAAGACCAAATAGGAGGGCCGGGTCGTCCGCCCGAAAGCCCTCGGGTAAGGTCGCTGGACCCCGTGAGCAATCACGGGGCAAGATGAATGACCGTCCCGTTTCCTGTTGGGAAGCGCGACAGAATCCGGCTTAACGATCCGCTGTTCCCCCATTTTCCCGCGTCAAAAACGCCTTGATTCCCCGCCGCTGGACAAGACCCCTGTTCGTCTCCCAAACCCACATCTTGTAGACGATTCGCTTTTTGTATTGCGACTACAACCAGATGTAGTTCAAAAGCCGATTCTTTTGGCGTTTTCGGGCACGTGTTCGTGCCGCGAAATATGACGTTTTTGTGTTGACAGGCGCGAAATGGTCTGGCTATATTCGCGTCAGGTGGGATAAAGTGGGATAAAAGCCCATGGAGTGTCCATCCCATGTGGTGTCAGCATGTTTCGCGGAAGATACGAGCATACGGTCGATACCAAAGGGCGCCTGAGCATACCGGCGAAGTATCGTGAAGTCCTCCTGGGCAAAGGTGA
>JAPOQB010000650.1 GCA_026710965.1 Deltaproteobacteria bacterium
GAGATCATCGAGCGTTACGGTTCCACCGAGGCCGCCATCATCACCGCAATTCCGCCGGGCACCACCGGCCGGCGCGGCTGGGTAGGGTGGCCCCTGCCGGGCGTGCGGGCAAGAGTCGCCAACGAGGACGGGTGCTTCGAATCCGCCGCCACCGGCGTCCTGGAAACCCGCGGGCACAACGTGTTCGCCGGCTACTGGAACCGGCCCGAGGAGCAGGCCTTCACCAAAGACGGCTGGTTCGTGACCGGAGACATAGCGGAGATCGACGACCAGGGGTGCATCCGGATCCTGGGGCGGGAGACGGACGTGGTCATCTCCGGGGGTCTGAACGTCTACCCCAAGGAGGTGGAGGATGTGTTGGAGCGGTTCGACGGTGTCGACGGTTCCGCCGTTTTCGGCGTGCCGCATCCGGACTTCGGGGAGGCCGTCGTGGGTGTCGTGGAGGCGGCTGCCCCGGTACCGTTCGACGAATGCGCGTGCATCGGCTATCTCAAGACGGAGTTGGCGCCGTTCAAGGTGCCTAAACGGATCATTGCCGTGGAGTCCATCCCGCGCAACGAGCTCGGCAAGGTGGCCAAGGCGGCCTTGCGGGAGCAGTATGGCGACCTGTTCGTCGCTCGTCAGCAGGAGAAAGCACATGGACCTGGAGCTTGAGGGAAAAACCGCCGTGGTCACCGGCGGCAGCGAGGGCATCGGCAAGGCCATCGTGCAGGCGTTGGCGCGGGAAGGCGTGGATATCGCCATGTGCGCGCGGCGGGCGGGGCCCCTGGAGGAGACGGCCGCGGCGGTGGCCAATGCCACGGGGCGCAAGATCGTTCCCATCACCGCGGACCTGACCCGGGACGAGGATGCCCGCCGGTTCATCCAGGCCGCGGCCGCGGCGCTGGGACGCATCGACATCCTGGTGAACAACGCGGGCTCGGCGCCGGGCGGTATCATCGAGAACCTGACGGAGGAGGACTGGGCCCTGGCGCTGCAGCTCAAGTTCATGGGGTACGTCCGCTGCATGCGCTATGCGCTCCCGATCATGCGCGAGCAGGGTGGCGGGCGCGTCGTGAACCTCATCGGCAACGACGGCGTCAAGACCTCCTACTGGGAGGTGGCGCCGGGCGCGGCCAACGCGGCCGGGCAGAACCTCACCAAGTCCCTCGCCGGGCAGTACGGCAAGCACGGCATCAGTTTCGCCGCCGTGAATCCGGGCCCGGTCCGCACCGAACGCTGGACCGGGCTGGTGGAGGCCATGTCCCGGGACATGGACCTCCCGTACGAGGTGGCCGACCAGTTGGCGCCCCGGTCGATCCCCTTGGGGCGCATAGCCGAGACCGCGGAAGTGGCGAATCTCGTGGTGATGCTGGCGTCACCGCTCATGCACTTCGTCAACGGCACCATGATCGAGATCGACGGCGGCCAGGAAAAAGCCCTGATGGATCGTTCCCGTGACCGCCGTTGACGTCCACGCCCATTTCGTGCCGCCGGCCGTCCTGGAAACGCTGGCCGACAGCGGCGCCGCGCTCGGCATCACGCTGGTGGAAAAGGCTCCCGGGGCCCGCTGCTGCCGGTTCGACGACGGCCTGGAGGTGCGGCCCTTCCTCCCCGGCCTGCTGGACGTCGACGGGCGGCTCGCGGAGATGGACGGCCAAAGGGTCCAGCGGCAAATCCTTTCGGTGTGGACCGATATCTTCGGCTATGGCCTCGATGCGGGGCAGTGCAACGCCTGGCACCGCATCCTGAACGACAGTACGGCCGTGCTGTGCGCCGCCCGTCCGGAGCGGTTCTCCTGGATGGCGTCGGCACCCCTTGTCGACGACGCCGCCGCGGCCCGCGAGTTGGAGCGCTGCGTTGAGGACGGCGCCGTGGGCGTCATCGTCACGGCCAATGTCCGCGGCCGAAACCTCGGCGAGGTTCCCCTGGACGAGTTCTGGAGCGCCTGCGAGACCCTGGACGTGCCGGTCTTCGTGCACCCTTCCCTGCCCCAGCCGTTGCCCCGCGCCGAGAAGTTCAGCCTTAACCAGATCTGCGCCTACACCATGGACACCACCCTGGCGGTGGGCTCCATGATCATGAGCGGCACCCTCGACCGTTTCCCGAAACTCCGGCTGCTCTTGTCCCACGGGGGCGGCAACCTGCCCTATCTCATCGGCCGCTTCGACCGCATGCACGACGCGGCAGACAGGAACGCCACCGGGGACCGGGCGGCGAATCCGCCCAGTGCCTATCTGAGCCGCTTCCTCTACGACAGCATCGTGCACAGCCGGGATGCCCTGCTGTTCCTCCGCCAACTCGTCGGCGGTGAGCGCATCCTGCTCGGCGGCGACGCGCCGTTTCCACCCGGCGACCCCGACCCCCTGGCGAGCCTCGAAAAGGCCGGCCTCGACCCCGACGCCATCGACCTCATCGCCGTGACCAATCCCCGCAGGGAGTATCGCCTGGGCTAGCGTCCTTCGACTTCGCTTCGCTACGCTCGGGACGAACGGCTCGATTTCTCCAGGACCGTTCGTCCCGAGCGTAGCGAAGCGAAGTCGAAGGACGCTAAAACAGCAGCATGGACCAGCAACGCTTCAATCAAGAACTGATGGATTTCCTGGCCGCGTCGCCCACGCCCTTTCACGCGGTTCACCAGATGGCGCGGCGGTTGATGGAGGCCGGCTTCCAGCAGCGGCCCGAGACGGACACCTGGCGAGTGGAGCCCGGCGGGCGCTACTTCACCACCCGCAACGACTCCTCCATCATCGCCTGGACCATGCCCGCCCGGATTCCCTTGCCCGAGAGTGGGTTTCGCATGGCAGGCGCACATACGGACTCACCCTGTCTCAAGATCAAGCCGCGGCCCGAGTCTCACAAGAAGGGCTACCTGCAGTTGGGCGTCGAGGTCTACGGCGGGGCGCTCTTGAACCCCTGGTTCGACCGGGACCTGTCCCTGGCGGGACGAGTGAGCTACCTCGACCGCAACGGCGGCGTCGCACACCGGCTTGTCGATTTCGTCCAGCCGGTGGCCGTGATTCCCAGCCTGGCCATCCACCTGGACCGGGAAGCCAACGAGAGCCGCTCGATCAATGCCCAGACCTGTCTTCCGCCCGTGCTGGGCCGGCAGGGCGAGGATTTCGACCTCAAGACCCTGCTGCGCCAGCGGCTGGAGGCGGATGGCGAAGCAGCGGTGGGTCAGGTACTGGACCACGAGCTGGTGCTCTACGACACCCAACGGCCGGCCCTCATCGGGCTGGCGCGGGAGTTCATTGCATCGGCACGGCTGGACAACCTGCTGAGTTGCTTCGTGGGCCTGCGGGCACTGCTAGGAGCGGGAGCGGCCGGTGATGCCGGCACGCTGCTGGTCTGCAACGATCACGAGGAGGTCGGGAGCACGACGGCGGCCGGGGCCCGGGGCCCTATGCTCACCCAGTTGCTCGAACGCTTGCTGCCGGCGCCCGAGGAGCGCAACCGGGCGCTGTCCCGTTCCATGCTGATCTCCGTGGACAACGCCCACGGCGTCCATCCCAACTTCGCCGACCGCCATGACGACAACCACGGGCCGCTGCTGAACCGCGGCCCGGTCATCAAGACCAACGCCAACCAGCGTTATGCCAGCAACAGTGAAACCTCCGCGATCTTCCGGCGGTTAGCCGCCGGTGAGGGGGTGCCGGTCCAGACCTTCGTGGTCCGTAGCGACATGGCCTGCGGCAGCACCATCGGGCCCTTGGCCGCGGCCGAGACCGGTGTCCGCACCGTGGATGTGGGCGTGCCCCAGTGGGCCATGCACTCCGTACGGGAACTGGCGGGTACGGCCGACGCGTTCAACCTGAGTCGCGTCCTGCGGCGCTTCTTCGGCACGGCGCGGTTGTAACGTCCCAGATGGACGCAAGGACTGCATCGGGCGGGAAGCGCCTGGGCGGCCGTCTCACGCCTGACTAATGTGCGTCTGTCCGCGAGAAGGTTGTCGCTGGGGGGATGACCCCCTTCCCCCGGACAGCATCCCTCCCAGGGTTGCGAGCTTGTTGAGGCAATTGGTCGCGTTTCGGTTGCTGCTCCCGGTCGGACTCAAGACGGCGTACAGGCCGATCAGCGAACGCACCCAGCTTTCCCTGATTTTGACCAGCCGCCCGGTCTCCAGATAGGTGTCCAAGTAGCCATTCCAGCCCAAGGCCATACCTTCGCCACTTGCCGCGGCCTCCAGCAGATATTGATAGTTCTCATATGGTTCCAGCGGCGCTCTCGGGGGATCGCAATCATGGGAACGGAACCACATCGCCCATGTGGCCCAGGGTTGGCCGCGTTGGGCGATATCCAGCCGGGGCACGTCGGCCCAGCGTCTGGGATGTTGGGAAAGCACTCGCTGGAACCGCTCAAAGAAGGCGGGCGACGCGACCGGAACGAATTCTTCGTCCAGCACTCTCACCGCGGTAGCAGACGGCGGTGAGGTGGAATACTCGAAATAGATGTCGACCCCCACCGGCAACAGTAGTTGAAGCATGTCGTAGTCGCAGTTCAGCATCCGCAGGTTGGCACCCTCGTCCAGGACACTCTTAAGCTCGGCAAAGACGGGCAACAACAGGAAATGGGACACCTCCTGGGTGCAGGCGATGGTCACGTTGCGTGTTTGTGTACGGAGCTCGATACCCGCCCCATGCAGCCGCTCCAGCGATGCCTTTACGGCGGAATAGTAGTCTTTGCCGTTAGGTGTCAGGACGACTCCCCGGCCTTGTCGCTGGAACAGCTTCTCGGCCAACGCCGTTTCCAGATTGTGAATGTGACGGCTGATTGCCGATTGCGATGTATTCAACTCTTCGGAGGCGCGTATCACGCCCCCCAGACGGGCGGTTGCCTCGAAGGCAATCAATGAACTCGTGGAAGGAATGTTGAATCTACGCTTGTACATCTCAACTATGATATC
>JAPOQB010000651.1 GCA_026710965.1 Deltaproteobacteria bacterium
CGCTTTCCGCTCCCCGGGAGCGGCTCAACCCCCGCCGTATTCCCGCACCGCGTCGTCGTTCAGGACCATGCCGTGGCCGGGGGTTTCGGGCAGCGTCACCCAGCCGTCCTCGGGCTCGGGCGGGTCCTTGTAGAGGGCCTTCGCCATGTGCCAGTCGTTCACGTGGAACTCGGTGCGCCAGCCGTTGGGCACGGCCGCGTGCAGGTTCATGTCGTAGTAGGCGCCGTTGCCGATGGGGAGGTCGAAGGCCTGCGCCAGCGCCGTTGCCTTCATCCCCATGGTGAAGCCGCCCACGGACCCCACCTGGATGTTGATGAAATCCACGGCCTCGGCCCGCACCAGCCCCGCCAGCCCGTAGAAATCTTCCCATTGGCCGGCGGCGATGGGGATCGACGTCTGGCGCCGCAACGCCGCCAGCTTGGCCGGGTCGTTCCGCAGGATGGGCTCCTCGAACCACATGAGGTTGTAGGGCTCCAGCCGCTTGCACCAGCGGAGCGCCGCGTCGTAGCGCAGCAGGCAGGCGGCGTCCACCATGAGCTCCACCTCGTCCCCCACCGCTTCCCGCACCGCCCGGACCCGGCGTTCGTCCTCCGAGGGATCGTCCTCGCGGTGGGCGCCGCTGGCCCCGCGCATGTCGATGTCGCCGTGGACGTTGACCCGCCCCACCATCAGCTTGAGCCGCTTGTGGCCGCGTTCCACCCAGTGCCGCGCGGCCTCCACCAGGGCCTCCCGGCCATAGCTCCGGACGCCGAAGGTGAAGTAGCTGGGGACGGACTTCTGCGCACCTCCCAGCAAGCGCCATACCGGCAGCCCGTAGAGCTTGCCCCTGATGTCCCACAGGGCCACGTCGATGGCGCTCACCGCGGCGTTCCACACCCCGGGCTCGGCCCGTGGGTTGAAGCGCCAGCGCATCTCGTGCATGAGCCGCTCGTTCTCCAGCGGGTCCCGGCCCAGCAGGAAGGGGGTCAGGTCCGACTCGATGAACCGCAGGATGGCGGACCCCGGACCGTGGCCGATCTCGGCGGTGCCGGTGAGGCCCTGGTCGGTCTCCACCCACACCAGGTCCACGGAGGCGGTCCGGCGTTCGTGGAACGGGAGATCCAGGGGAATGTTCGAGAGCCGCCGGGTCTTGATGGCTGTGATCTTCATGGTGTCATGTCTCCGTAGGTGTCAGTGGAATGTCCTTCGACTTCGCTACGCTCAGGACGAACGGCGAGGACCTGATTCTCATCCGAACCGGGCGAGGGCCCCAAATTTCCGTTCGTCCTGAGCGTAGCCGAGCGAGGCCGAAGGACGCTTCAACGGACTTCCGTTCGTCCTGAGCGTAGTGGAGCGCCAGCGAAGCGAAGTCGAAGGGCGCTTTTTCAACGGCTAGTCTTCCTCCGCGTCGAAAGCCTGGTGGCGCAGGAACACCTGCGCGTCACCGGGCAAAAAGAACACCAGCCGGACCTCCTGGATCGAGGGGCTGGCACGAAGCGAGTCCTGTATGGCCCGGGACGAAACCGCGGCCGCCTCATCCATCGGGTAGCCGTA
>JAPOQB010000611.1 GCA_026710965.1 Deltaproteobacteria bacterium
GTGATCATCTCGGTGGAGAAAGCCGCGCGCCAGGCGCGGCAGCGGCGCCGGTCCTTCGACGACGAGTTGGAGGTGCTGCTGATCCACGGCATCCTGCACAACCTGGGCTACGACCACGAGCGCTCCCCCGAGGACGAGCGGGAGATGCGCGCCATGGAGCGGCGGGTGCGCAAGGATCTCAAGGTCGGCAAGAAATAGGCGGCTACGCCGAAAGGATACAAGCGGCAGGCCGGCAGTATCGAGGGGCTATTTCAGGGACTCGGCGATCCGCAGAATCGCCTCCTCGAAGGTCGGCTGAACGGTCGATCCGGCATCGTCGAGGGCGCCGATCATCATGAGATTGTCCGCCATTCCGAAGTTCTCGACCAACTGACCGTGGCCGTCCACCCGCGGGTTCTTCGCGTCAAGCTTGTAGTGGAGCGCCACCTTGTCGGAGTAAAGGCCGGCGGCCTCGCTCGTGCCATAGAAGGGCGCTGACTCGTAGTAGCCGAACACCGGTTTCCCCAGGCCGCGCATATAGCCCATTTCGAAGGCGGTTCCCGTGTCCATGCCGGGGCCGCGAAACCGCACCATGTTGGCCGCGATGAAGTGCGCCTTGTTCATCATCTCGATGTTGGCCCGGTAGATGCGCAAGCCGGTATCCCGGTCCGGCTTGAAGTCGGGAATCTCGTTGTCCAGCGGATACAGTCCCACCAGCCGGAAGGGCCAGTCGTGCTCCGCGTTGAGGCGTTCGATCACTGCCTTCTTCTCCCGGCCGGCCTTCACCGGCTTCGGCAGGAACACCTCGGGTCCGGCCAGATAGACGTAGTAGATCGGTTTGTCGGCGGCTCCCACACCTGTAGAGATGACCGACATGAGACAGGCAATCAACCCACAAACGATACGGTCCATGTCTCCCTCCCGTCGTCCACTTCACCCTAACATGCTCCAAAGAGCCGCCATAGACATTGGCAAGCGACCCTGCACCTGCTCCGGGTGATGCACGAGCCGTGCCAGCGGCCGAATCGTCATTCGCGGCAACATCGGCTATATTGATGGCGACCGTCGAGACGAACTGGAGCCCACGATGTTTGACGAAACACGCGAACAATTGACACTTCTGGAAGACAAGCTGCGCCTTTTACGGAGGCGTCTTTGACGTCGAAGGCAAGCGGAAGCGCATCGACGAGCTTGTAACTCTCACCGCCAAGCCCGACTTCTGGAACGACGCCGACAAGGCCCAGGAGATTCTCAAGGAGCAGTCCCTGCTCCGCGATGCAGTGGACGACTATGGCAAGTGCCACTCGAGCGTGGAGGAAGCCCGTTTCTTTCTGGATCTGGCCGAGGAGGAGAACGACGCCGAGGCCCTGGAAGAGACCGAAACCCGCCTCCGGGAAGTCACCGGCAGCGTGGCGGACATGGAGCTTCGGCAGCTCCTGGGAGGCACGGACGACCGCCGGGACGCCATCGTCACGCTTCATCCCGGCGCCGGCGGCACCGAGTCCCAGGACTGGGCCGAGATGCTGCTGCGCATGTACCTCCGCTGGGGCGACCGGCGCGGATACAAGACCGAGATCATGGAATATCAGCCGGGCGAGGAGGCCGGCCTCAAGCGGGTCACCTTCACCATCGCCGGCGAGTATGCCTACGGCTACTTGAAGTGCGAGGCCGGTATCCACCGGCTGGTGCGTATTTCCCCCTTCGATGCCAACTCCCGGCGCCATACCTCGTTCGCGTCGGTGTTCGTCTACCCCGAGGTCGACGACACCATCGACGTGGAGGTCAACGAGTCCGACCTGCGCATCGACACCTACCGCGCCAGCGGCGCCGGCGGCCAGCACGTCAACAAGACCGATTCCGCGGTGCGCCTCACCCACCTCCCCACCAACATCGTGGTGGCCTGCCAGAACGAGCGCTCGCAGCACAAGAACAAGGCCATGGCCCTGCGGATCCTGCGCTCCCGGCTCTACGAGCTGGAGGTGGAGAAGCAGCGGGAGATGATGGACAGCTACGCCAAGGCCAAGAAAGACATCGCCTGGGGCAGCCAGATCCGCTCCTACGTGCTCCACCCCTACCGCATGGTCAAGGACCACCGCACCAACGTCGAGATCGGCAACGCCGACGCCGTCCTCGACGGCGACATCGACCGGTTCATCCAGAGCTACCTGATGGAGGGGGAGGAGGGTTAAGGGCGACCCGTGCCCGGCGGCGACGATTGGAACATCTGTCTGAGGGAGGGGGCGGTCAGGGTGTGCCGCGGACGCGGCGCACCCTCAGAAAAGGCCCTCTACCTGGCCCTGGGCGTTGATGTGGATGCTCTCGGCGGCCGGCGTCCTGGGCAGGCCCGGCATGGTCACCATGTCGCCGCAAATGGCCACCACGAACTCCGCGCCCGCGGACAGGCGCAGCTCGCGCACCTGCACCTCGTGTCCCTCCGGGGCGCCCTTGAGGGCGGGGTCGGTGGAAAAACTGTACTGGGTTTTGGCCATGCACACCGGATAGTGGCCGTAGCCGCCGTCCTGTAGCGCCTTGAAGCGGTTGCGCACCGCCGGCGTGGCGGTGACGCCGCCGGCGTGGTAGATGCGCTTCGCCACCGTCTCCACCTTGTCCCACAGCGGCATGTCGTCGGGATACAGGGGGCGGAAGTCCGCCTCTCCCGCCTCCACAACCTCCACCACCCGGCGCGCCAGGGCTTCGGTACCGGCGCCGCCGTCGGCCCAGTGGGTGCACACCAGGGCGGGGACCTCCAGCGCGGCCGCGACCTCCGTAACCGCCTGGAGTTCAGCTTCCGTGTCGGTAGGAAACCGGTTCACGGCCACCACTGCCGGCACCCCGAACTGCCGCACGTTGGCGAGATGACACGCCAGGTTGGCGCCGCCCGCCTTGACCGCGGCCACGTTCTCGTTGCCGAGAGCGGCCAGCGCCACGCCGCCGTGCATCTTCAGCGCCCGCGCGGTGGCCACCACCACGACGGCGTCGGGCGCGAGGCCGGCCTTGCGGCA
>JAPOQB010000653.1 GCA_026710965.1 Deltaproteobacteria bacterium
AGAGGGGAATCGGGGCCGCGTGATGGTTGAAGACGACCCCAAGCCCGCGGCTCCGGAGGGGGACGCCGGCCGTCCCGCGGTCGAGGAGCGGTCGGACTTGTACTACCACGGCATCATTCGACGCCTTTCGCACCGGAAGGGCACAGGGGTGGTGCGCACCGCGAGCGGGAAGGATGTGAGGTTCTCGTACCAGATGGTCCTGATGTCGGGTCCGGTGCGCACACCGAAAGGCCTCAGGGAGGGGATGGTGGTGGGGTATGACCTGGGTTGGGGCGGCCATGGCCTCCGGGTCACCAAGATACGGACCTATCCCCAAATGGACCGGCGCTCTCCGGCGCCGCCGGAATCCGGCTCTCCGCCGGCCGAGGCGGACAAATCCCCGGAGTGACGCCGGCCGTCGCTCCTCTGAATGCGAACCACGCCGTACACCAACCAGATACCCTGCCGCGCCCGACCCGGTGAGTTGGTTTCACAACGGTAGCAGCGTCATGGCGAGAATCTGGCTCGACAGAAGCGCTCCCACGAAGACACCGAGCAGGGCGATGTAGAAGAGACCCGTCGCCGCCATGGTATTCTTGAAGTCGGCCAGCGTCTTCCAGATCATGTAGGACAACACCAGCGGACCGAGTTGCGCCACGAGGAAGCGGGAACCCAGCAGCAGGAGGTGGTCGCTGAAGAGACGTTCGAGGGTCGCGGCCGTCGCGTCGGTGCCCAGCAAATAGAGCAGGGAGGCGGCTACCACTTGCAGGACGGTCTGAATGACCAGCATGGTGACGAAGAACCGGAAGACCCGAAAGAACGGATCAAGGCTCTGACCGGTTTCGATGAGGTACCAGTGGCCGATCAGCATGCCGACGGTTACGGCTCCCAGCAAGAGCGCGGAAACGATGAAGCTCAATGGAAGCAAGACCGCCTCGACGGGCCCGAGGTTCGTTGGGGTGAAGCCGAAGGAGGCAACGATCAGACCGGCCACCCCGGTGAGTATGGCTGTCGAGAAAAAGCGCGCCCGCAGGAACCCGCGCTCACCCCAGAGAGAGATGAAGTAAAGGGTGAGAAAAAGTGTAAAACCGGCCAATAGGCAAAGCTCTACGATCTTACCCCACCCCTGCCTTTCGGTCAGGAGATCAAGATAGCCCCAGACAGCCAGCACGGCGGCCGCCACCAGTACCCCGGCGGTGGACTTGTAGAAGCCCCGCTCCAGGTCGTTGAAAGGGGTGGCCGACAGGCCCACGAGCCCGCCGACGGACAACTGGTAGAGAAACATGACGAAGGCCGCGCCGTAGGGGTTCATCGGATCAAGCGCTCCCTTGATACAGTCCTTTAACGGGGTTTCGTGGCGACCTGAAGGCAGATCGCGCCCCGGAGGTAACGCACGGTATGGGCGTCGACGAAACCGGCGGCCGCGATGGTGGCCGCGGCCTCGTCGGGCGAGACGAACGACCTGACCGAGTCGGACAGGTAACGATAGGCGGTGGGATCGCCGCTCACGATGCTGCCGATCCAGGGCATGAGCTTTCCGAAGTAGAGCCAGTAGAGTTGCGAAAATACGCCATGGGGAGGAGGAAACATGTCCAGCGCAACCATCCTCCCGCCTGGTTTCAGAACCCTGTAGGATTCGCGGAAGAACGATGCCAGGTCCCTGACGTTCCGCAACACGAAAGCACTCATGACCGCGTCGAAGGACTCGTTTCGAACGGGCGCGGCCAGGGCGTGGGCCAGGATGTAAGCCGCGCTGGCCGCGTGGCCGGCCCGGGACGTCTGGTCTTTGGCGTGCATGAGCATGGCATGCGAGAAGTCGAGGCCGACCACCCGCGAGCCGGGAGCAAGGGCCTTGCACGCATCCAGGGCCAGTGCGCCGGTGCCGGTGCCCAGATCCAGCACCAGGGCCGGCCGGTCCTCGATTCCGAGGGCGTCGATCGCCTTGCGGCGCCATCGCGAGTCGAGTTGGAAGCTGATGATCCGGTTGAGCAGGTCGTAGCGCCAGGCAATCCGGTCGAAGAGGTTCCTGACCAGTGTGTCGTGAGGAACAGACATGGGCCGATCGCGGGGCGGGCCGGCGTCAACTGTCTCGGTCGGTGAGCAGGCGCCCCAGGGCCTTGAGGCCGTCTCGGGCCGGGGAATCGGGCAGCTTGTCGATTTCCAGTGATGCCTTGACCGCGTACTTGCGGGAGAAACTCCTGGCGCGCTCGATGACCGTGCCGTTGCCCATGGCATCCAGCGCCCGCTGGATGTCCTTTTCGGTGGGGGTCTGCGATTGAAATACCTGGGATACGGTCTGGTGTCCGTCGAGCAGCGACAGGACGATGGGCAGGGAGGGATTGCCGTCGCGTAGATCCATGCCGGTGGATTTCCCGAGCAGATCGCGCCGGCCGACGACGTCCAGCACGTCGTCCATCATCTGGAAGGCGATGCCCAGGTTGAGCCCGAAGTTCGCCGCCATTTCCACCTGCTCGGGGGATGTCCCCGCGATATAGGCGCCGAGCTTGGCTCCGGTCTGAAACAGCGAGGCGGTCTTGCGCTCAACGATCCGGATGTAGTCCTGGGCGGTGACCGTGCGGTTACGGTTGAAGGAGCCCTGCAGGACCTCGCCCTCGGTCAGGCTGGTGCAGGCATCGGCGGTCCACTGGACCACGGTTTCGTCGAACTTGCCGGCGAACTCGAAGGCCTTGATGAAGAGAAAGTCCCCCGTGACCAGGGTGCGCGTGAGTCCGTAACGCTTGTAGGCGGACTCCTTCCCACGCCTGAATTCCGCGCCGTCGATGATGTCGTCGTGGAGCAGGGTGGCCGCGTGGATCAGTTCCATGGCCGTGGCGATGTCCACGACGTCGTCTTTCCGCTCGCCGTGGAAGGCGTTGAAGGTCAGCAGCGTGATCACCGGCCGGATGCGCTTGCCGCCGCCCTTGATCAGGCGCGAGGCAATCTCGGTGATCTCGCACTCCTTGGAGCGGGTGCAATCCACGAGCCTTTGCTCCACCAGCCGCAGTTGGTCGGCCACAATGCTGTACGGGTCCACCAGATCGCAGGGGAACTCTTCGGCGACATCCGTCAGGACGTCCTGAGGATTTCTCTCATGGTGTTGCTGGGGCAGAAGTGACTCCGTTCGGGCTGGTGTTGGAGTAGAGATGCCACAAATCACCGGGGAGGTCAAGGTGACCGGCGCGCGGGGACGGGGCGGAAAAGGCCGTAGTGAAGGGTGGTGCGAAAGGGGGGAATTGAACCCCCACGGGATTGCTCCCACAGGATCCTGAATCCTGCGCGTCTACCAAATTCCGCCACTTTCGCACGAGCGGGAGAGTGTTTATATGTATCAGCGGCCGCGGCATTGTCAAGTTCGTAGGACGGAATATTGTCTGCTACTATGAGCCTTCAACGATATGGCCAGCATACTGATTATCGCGAATCATCCGATTCTGCGCGAGACTTTGCGGCAATTCCTGTTTCCGGAGCATCGGACCGTGGCGCGGGGTCGCTGGTCCGAGCCGGCCGATCTCCAGCACCACGACGTGGTCATCGTGGACCACGACACCCTCGAGGATGCGGATGGGCTCCTTCGGGCGCTTCAGCGTGTCAAGATTCCCAGCGTCTGGTTGCACCAGGGGCCGGCTCCTTCGCTCAAGCCTGCTCGACTCACTGCGACGGTCGCCAAGCCGCTCGAAGGAGCTGCTCTCGAAGCCGCGCTGCAATCGCTCCTGGGGACGCCGCCGGAAGACCGGCCGCCGGTGCGCCAAGCCGGCGCCGAGGAGCCCTCGGGAGACGAGGTACCCGATGAAATCATCGAGCTGACCGAGGTGATCACGGGGGCTGAGGTGATCACGGGGGCCGAGGTCACCACGGAAGCCGGCGCCGAAGACCCGGCCGACGAGACGTAGGGGGCGGGTTTCAAAACCGCCCGTGCCCACACCGCGCCAAGCCGACGACCATCGAACCGAACCGAAAGTAGACTCCCATGCCAAGAGAAATCGCCAAATCGTACAGTCACCAGGAGGTGGAGAGCAAGTGGTATGGGCGCTGGGACGAGGCGGGGCATTTCTCCCCCGCGAGCCCCGGCGCGCCGTCGTTTTCCATGGTGATACCGCCGCCCAATGTCACCGGCTCCCTCCATATGGGCCATGCCTTGAACAACACGCTTCAGGACGTCTTGTGCCGCTTCAGGCGCATGGACGGCCACAACGTGCTGTGGGTGCCCGGAACCGATCACGCCGGCATCGCCACCCAGAACGTGGTGGAACGGCAGCTCGCGGCCGAGGGCCTGGACCGGGCGGACCTTGGCCGGCAGGCGTTCATCGAGAAGGTCTGGAGCTGGCGCGAGGAGACCGGCCACACCATCCTGCGGCAACTACGCGCGCTGGGAGTTTCCTGTGACTGGACCCGCGAGCGGTTCACCATGGACGAGGGGCTCTCCCGGGCGGTGCGGGAAGCGTTCGTCCGTCTCTGGGAAGAGGGGCTGCTCTATCGCGCGGAACGGCTCATCAACTGGTGCCCGCGTTGCAAGACGGCGCTGGCCGACATCGAGGTGGTGCACGAGGAAGTGGACGGCCACCTGTGGCACGTGCGTTATCCGCTGGCGGGGGAGGGCGAGGTGGTAGTGGCCACGACCCGGCCCGAAACCATGCTGGGCGACACCGGCGTGGCGGTCCATCCGGAAGACGAACGCCACGCCGGCAACATCGGCCGCCGTGCGCGGTTGCCCATCGTGGACCGGGAGATTCCGGTGGTGGCGGACACGTTCGTGGACCCGGAGTTCGGCACCGGAGCGGTCAAGATTACCCCTGGACATGACTTCAACGACTTCGAAATCGGCCTGAGGAATGGCCTTGAAGTCATCAATATCTTTGATGATGACGCCGCGGTCCGGCCCGAGGCCTTTGCCGATGAAAACGGCGGGGGGCCGGCCTGGGTAGGACGCTACGGCGGCCAGGACCGGCTCGCCGCGCGGGAACGGGTCGTCCGGGAGCTCGAGGAACAGGGCCTGCTGGCGGAGGTTCAACCCTACCGGCACGCGGTGGGCAAGTGCTACCGTTGCCAGACGGTCATCGAGCCCTATCTGACGCCCCAGTGGTTCGTGAAGATCAAGCCGCTGGCGGACCCGGCGATGGAGGCGGTACGCGAGGGCCGCACGCGGATCGTGCCGGAGACCTGGAAGAACTCCTACTTCGCGTGGATGGAGAACATCAAGGACTGGTGCGTGTCGCGGCAGATCTGGTGGGGCCACCAGATTCCCGCCTGGTATTGCGCCGGCTGTAACGATGCCTTGGACACGGACGGCGCCCGGATCGCGTCGGGCTGCGCGCCGGTGGTGGGGCGGACCGCGCCGGACCGGTGCGACCGTTGCGGCGGCACCCGGTTCGTGCAGGACCCCGACGTCCTGGATACCTGGTTCTCTTCCGCCCTGTGGCCGTTCTCCACCCTCGGCTGGCCCGACAGGACCACCGACCTTCAGGCCTTCTATCCCACCGCCGCGCTGGTGACCGGCTTCGACATCCTGTTTTTCTGGGTCGCGCGGATGATGATGATGGGGCTCAAGTTCATGGACGAGGTGCCGTTCCGGGACGTCTACATCCATGCCCTGGTGCGGGACCAGGAAGGACAGAAGATGTCCAAGTCCAAGGGCAACGTCATCGATCCGCTCATCATGGTGAACCGCTACGGCGCCGATCCTTTCCGGTTCACCCTGGTGGCCATGGCCGCCATGGGGCGGGACGTAAAGCTCGCGGAGGACCGGATCGGCGGCTACCAGCACTTCGTCAACAAGCTCTGGAACGCCTCGCGCTTCGTGCTGATGCACCTCGACGACGAGGTCTTGCGCGCCCGTCCGGAGGGGCTGCCGGCCCGCGAGGATCTGGACCTGGCGGACCGCTGGATCCTTTCAAGGCTGGGCGCCACCATCGAGAAGGCCCGGGAGTCCATCGACGGGTATCGGTTCAACGATTTCGCGCACCATCTCTACCAGTTCACCTGGCACGAGTTCTGTGACTGGTACATCGAGATGAGCAAGCTGCGGCTCAACGGCGGCGGCGCCGGCTCCCGCGCCGCGCAGGAAACCCTGCACACGGTGCTCCGGAGTATCCTGTTGCTGCTGCATCCGTTGATGCCGTTCGTGACCGAGGAGCTCTGGGGGGAGGTGACGGCGCGGGATCCGGCGTCCTCCCGGAACCATGACGTCATGGTCCAGCGCTATCCCAGGGCCGGCGATTTCCCCTCGGACCGGGACGCGGAAGACAAGGTCGAGTTTCTGAGCGGTGTCATCCGGGCGGTGAGAAATCTCCGCACCGAGATGAACGTGCCGCCGTCCAGGAGGGTGAGGGTCCTGCTGTTCGATACCGAGGAGCGGCTGTCTCTCGTCCGCGCCTACGAAAGCATGGTGTGCACGCTGGCGCGGACCGAACCGCTGGAATATCTTGCCCAGGGGGTCCGGCCACAGAAGGTGGCCACGGCCATCGTCGATACCACCGAAGTCTACGTCCCGCTGGACGGCGCGGTGGACCTGGCGGAGGAGAGCAGCCGGCTCCACCGGGCTTTGGGCAAGCTCGAGACCGAGCTGGAGCGGGTGCGGAAAAAGCTCGGCAACGCGAACTTCACGGCCAAGGCCCGGGCCGAGGTGGTGGAGCGGGAACGGGAGAAGGCGCAGGAGATGGAAGAGAAGATCGAAGCCCTCAACCGGAGCCTCGGCCGGATCCAGGAGTTGCAGGCCCAGTGACCACGGTGGGGCCGCTGACCGCCGACCGGGTCCTTCAGGACCTCGGAACGAAACGGCTGGGCAGCCGCATCGACGTGTACCCGGAGCTGGAGTCCACCAACCGGACCGCTCACGCCCTGGCCGAGGCGGGCGCGCCCGAGGGCGCCATCGTCATCGCCGAATCCCAGACCCGGGGGCAGGGAAGGCTGGGACGGACGTGGGTTTCTCCCCCAAACCTCAACCTCTACATCTCGTTTGTCCTGCGCCCCCGTCTGGATCCGGCGGACTCGGCCAAGATTACCCTGCTGGCGGCGGTGGCGGTGGCGGACACTCTGAAGGATCATGTCCCCGGCACGCCCCGGATCAAGTGGCCCAACGACATCCTGCTGGGCGGCCTGAAGGTGGCGGGGATCCTCAGCGAGCTGGCCTGCGAGCCGGCGCGGACGGTGTACGTGATCGTCGGCATCGGCATCAATCTCAACTTCCCCCGGGCGCTCATGTCCCCCGACATCCGCGAACGCGCCACCTCGGTGATGGAGGAGACGGGGGCTTCGGTGGACCGGATCGCCATCGCCCGGTCGCTGGTGCGCAACATGGAGAGCCGCTATATCGAGTTCGAGGAGCGCGGGTTCGAGCCCATTGCCCGTATTTGGAACGTGTACGCGCGCATGCAAGGCTGCTGGGTCCGCGCCCGCACGGCGGAGGATGAGTTGGTGGGGCGTGTCCGGGAGCTGGACGGCAACGGTTTCCTGGTGCTGGAGTGCGGCGGCGGCCGCACCGAGCGGGTGGTGAGCGGAGATGTATTCCTGATGGAAGGAGCGCCGTAAATGCTGCTGGCCATCGACATCGGAAACAGCAACATGGTGTTGGGCGTCTACCGTGGCCGGGAACTGGTGACGCATTGGCGCCTGGTGACGCAGCCGGAACGGACGGTGGACGAATACGGCGCGATCATCGGCCATCTCGCCGCCGCCCAGGACATCGGCAGCGATGCCATCGATGCCATCATCGTGTCGTGCGTGGTCCCGCCCATGGTGGGCATGATCGACGAGCTCGGGCGGAAGTTCTTCGGCGTCAAGCCGTTGCTGGTGGGGCCGGGGCTCAAGACCGGCATGCCGATCCTCTACGACAGCCCGCAGGACGTCGGGGCGGACCGCATTGCCAACGGTGTCGCCGCCTACGACCGGTTTCACGCCGCCTGCGTGGTCATCGACTTCGGCACCGCCACCACCTTCGACTGCGTGTCCGAGAGCGGGGAGTACCTGGGAGGCTTGATCGCTCCCGGTCTGGTCATCGCCGTGGAGGCGCTGTTCCAGCGGGCTTCGAAGCTTCCCCGGGTAGAGGTGGTGTGTCCCGCGAGCGTTGTTGGCAAGTCCACGGTGCACTCGATTCAATCGGGCATCTACTACGGCTACGTCGGCCTGGTGGACGGCATCGTTCACCGCATCGAGCGGGAAAACCGGATCAAGGCGAAAGTCGTGGCCACGGGAGGCGTGGCGTCGCTGATCGCCCACGAGTCGGCGGTTATCGAAGAGGTGGACGAATTCTTGACGTTGGAAGGGTTACGGCTTATTTACCAGAGGAACGCGGCTCCGTCGCTGCGCAAACGGAGATAGCAGGGGAGGTCGATAAATGGCTGCAATTGAACCTGGCCAGTTACGGAACGTCGGATTGCTGGGGCATCGGGGAGCGGGCAAGACGTCGCTGGGCGAGGCGATGCTGTTCGCGGCGGGCAGCACGAACCGCCTGGGGCGGGTGGAGGACGGAACCTCGGCGTTCGACTACGAGCCCGAGGAGATCCACCGGCAGGTTTCCATTTCCACCGCCTTTCACTCCCTGGAGTGGAAGAAGACCAACTGTGTGCTGGTGGACACGCCGGGTTTTGCCACGTTCCTGCCGGAGACGATCCATTCACTGGCGGGATTCGGCGGCGCGGTCTTCGTGCTCCACGCCGGCGCCGGCCTGAGAGTAGAGACGGAGCGGCTTTGGGGCTACGCGGCGGAGCGCGGAATGCCGCGCATATTTTTCGTCAACCGCATGGACCGCGAAGAGACGGATCCGGTGGAGGGGGTGGATGCCATTGCCGAGGGGCTGGGTATCAAGGCTCTCCACGCGCAACTCCCCATCGGTCACGGGGAGAGCTTCCGCGGGGTCATCGACCTGATCCGCATGAAGGCGGTGTGCGCGGACGACAACGGCAAGGAGACCGAGGAGGACATACCCGCGGAGCTTCAGGAACGGGCCGAGGAGATGAGAGTCAATCTCATGGAGAACGTGGCCGAGACCCAGGATGACTTGCTGGAGAAATATCTCGAGGGCCAGGAACTGTCCTCCGAGGAGTTGTCGCAGGGTTTGCATGAGGGCGTCCGCGCGGGGACGTTGTTTCCGGTCCTCTATGGCTCGGCCAGCCGCGGCATGGGGGTCGCGGCGCTGCTCGACGCCG
>JAPOQB010000136.1 GCA_026710965.1 Deltaproteobacteria bacterium
GAGGGAAGCCTGAAACATCCTTCGCGGGCGAAGGCTGCCATATGGGCCGATTGGGAACGCTTCTCGGCTTTGGCAAGGGAACTCGCCGTATACGCCGGCGCGCTGACCTCGGCGGCGGCCAACCCACGGCCGCCCGGGCGGCGTGGCGCCAAGGGTGGGAAAACGGGTGCGGGCACGATATCCGTGGACCCCACGCCGGAAGAACTTTCAACCATGGCGCCGGACGTGGTCTTCGAGCGGTTGAGACGGACCTGTTCCGACTGCCATCGGATTTTTCGCGAGAAGAGTGCGTTGCCGGCGCAACCCGGTGAGTGGTTCGGCCGCCTTTCGACGGCTCCGGCCGTCAGGCCAGCTTCGACCGCAGCAAATCGTTGACGAGGCGGGGGTTGGCCTTGCCGCTGGTGGACTTCATCACCTGGCCCACGAAAAAGCCGAGCAGATTGGTCTTGCCGTCCCGGTAGAGGGCGACGTTCTCCGGGTTGGCGGCGATGACGGCGTCGACGACGGGCTCGAGTTGGTCCGCGTCGTCCACCTGCTGGAGTCCCAGCCGTTTGACGATACCGGCCGGGTTCCCGCCCTCCTCCAGCATGGCGGCGAAGACCTGCTTGGCGGCCTTGCCGGAAATGGTCCTTCCGTCGATGAGCGCCACCAGCTCCGCCAGCGCCACCGGGGTCAGCGGCAACGACTCCAGAGGCTGGTCCTTCAACGCCGGACGCAGTTCGTTGATGACCCAGTTGGCCACCGCCTTGGGGTTGTCGTGGTCTTGCACCGCCTCCTCGAAGAACCGGGTGAGGCCTTCGTCCGAGGCCAGCAGGAACGCGTCGCCGGCCGCGAGCCCGAGCCGGTCGCGGTAGTCCTCCATTCTGGCCCCTTGGGGCGGCGGAAGTTCGGCAGGGGAGGGGATCGTTCTCGCCGCCGGAGCCGCGGCCGCTGTCTTCGAAGCGGCCGGCCGCCGTCGCGGCCGCCCGGGTTCGCCGGCGCCGTCCCCGCGTGTCACGATCTTCAGCCAGGAGTCCCGGAGCGTCACGATGCGATTGAAGACGAGCGCATCCGCACGGGCGTCCGGGTCCACGCAGAAGTATCCCAGCCGCTCGAACTGGAAGCGGTCGCCGGGTCGCGCGCCGGCGACGCTCGGTTCCACGCGGCCCTTGACGGTCTCCAGGGACCTGGGGTTCAGCAGCTCCCGGTAGTCCCGCTCCGCGTCGCCCTGGGGGGCCGCCACCGAGAACAGCCGGTCGTAGAGCCGAAGCTCGGCTTCGAGGGCATGGGCGGCGGAGACCCACTGAATCGTGCCCTGGACCTTCTTGCCGCTGGTGTCGGAACCGCTCCGGCTGTCGGCGTCGTAGGAGCAGCGCAGCTCCGTCACCGCGCCGGTGGCGGGGTCCTTCACCACCTCGTCGCACCGGATGATGTAGGCATAGCGCAGCCGAACCTCCCGGCCGGGCGCCAGCCGGTGGTAACCCTTGGGGGGGTCTTCGATAAAGTCCTCCCGCTCGATGTAGATTTCCCGGGAGAAGGGGAGTGCGCGCGACCCTTCCCGGGGTACGTCGTGGGGATAGTAGGGCGCCTCCAGCTCCTCCACCCGGCCCTCCGGATAGTTGGTGATAGTCGCCTTGAGCGGATGTTCCACCGCCAGCACCCGGGGAGCCTTCGTGTTCAGGTCGTCGCGGATGAAGTATTCGAGCTGGCTCATCTCCACGGTGTTGTCGCTCTTGGCGATGCCCACGCTGTGGCAGAAGTTGCGGATGGCCTCGGGGGTGTAGCCGCGCCGCCTCAGCCCCGCCAGGGTGGGCATGCGCGGGTCGTCCCAGCCCGCCACGTGCTTCTCCTCCACCAACTCCAGCAGCCGGCGCTTGCTCATGACGGTGTAGTCGAGGTTCAGCCGCGCGAACTCGATCTGCCTGGGCTGGGAGGGGACGTCCACCTGGCCGAGAATCCAGTCGTAGAACTCGCGGTTGTTCTCGAACTCCAGGGTGCAGAGCGAGTGGGTCACCCCTTCCAGTGCATCCGACAGCGGATGGGCGAAGTCGTACATGGGGTAGATGGGCCAGGCGTCGCCGGTGTGGTGGTGGGTGACGTGACGGATGCGGTAGATCACCGGGTCGCGCATCTTCATGTTGGGCGAGGCCATGTCGATCCTGGCGCGC